>JAKAXI010000188.1 GCA_021816665.1 Bacillota bacterium
TTCCGATCTGAACAAGACCTTGTTTGGCGTGGCGGCCCAGCGGCCCGGAGTGGAACACAGAACAGATCTTAGTCGATTGACTTCCAAACCCGAGCCGTTACCTCCTCGTTTCGAGCAGCTCCGGGAAGGTAGGGACCGAAGCAAGGTATTCGCGAACGAGGTGCGCGTCCTTGTCGTTGTTCCAGTGAACAATGTCCAGCCACTCCACCGCGTTATAGCGACACAGCGTACTGAGCACATAGGCGGTGACTAGGTGACTGACCCACAGCGGGTAAGCGTGCCCGTCTCCAACCCACTGCCCGTGGGAAGTGTGATACAGCCACGGGTGAGAAGAATCAAACGGAGGCAGCGCGAGGAAACCGCTCGGATCACGGCCGTGCATGCCATCCGAGGTTTTTTGCTGAGATGTCGGAATGGCGGCGTCCTCCAAAGCGCGCTGGGGGTGATTGCCTTCCGCTGCCTCTGTGAACGAGGTCAGCCACTCGGTGGGTGTGAGGCCGATGTTTGCGGCGACCCTCCGGGAAATGTAGGATACATCCCTCGTGTTACGTGTCAGCAGTTCGTTGCCGTAACCGTCGGGGTCTGGCCTGTGCGCGACAACGCCACTCTCGAGCCTGACTACGGCGGACCCCGGTACATCTGCCTTCGTCAAATCGGACCATACCGAATCTGATCCCGCCACACCCGCCAACGCGGAACGCGACACCACCGGATAGATGTGTTGAAAATCCGGGTAGAACTCCGCCACGGCGTCGGCGACCGTTGGGATGGAGCCAAGGAGGTGGCCAATCGGGATCTTGTTCGGAAGCGTCAAGTCAGGTGCCACCACATCCCGGAAGCTCTGCAGCACGCCTTCCTTATAGACATATGTGTAGTCGAGCGGCCAGCGGTAGACCTCGCGCTTTACCTTGCGAACAGACATACCGTGCTGGAGAAGAGAACTGCCCCGGGGATAATCGAGGTCAGACAAGTACAAGAGCGTCTTCATCCAGTGCAGGTACCCGTAATACAGGACCAGTGGGACGATCTCGATGTTCACCCGCGCGATGGACTCTTCGTATGCGACGGCTTGCCGCGCATTCGTCGCTACCTTGGCCGCGTTGTTGTACAAAGCGCCAATCGGTGCGTCCGGATGGATGTCTTTGAGCATTCGCAGTGCCACTGCATCGCTTTGCAAGCGGCGGAGTTGTTCTGCACTATGGTTCCACATGCCACTCGAAGCCGAGGCAAAAACCTCCCGGAGGACGCCTGGATTCAGGGATCGCGACGTAGACCCGCCCGTGGATAACCTGTGGACGAACTGTGGATAACGGGAAAGGGCTTTCGTTGACACCCTACATAGGCGTTGCTATACTACGCGTAATATCCACACCCTAGACGGTTTTATTCCCGCGTCAAAACCTGCCCAAGGTTCATTCACAGTGAAAAAGACAGGAGGGGAGCTCTGTGAGCGACCGGTGGACAAGCAAGTTTCAGTTGGAGGGACTCACGTTCGACGACGTGTTATTGGTGCCCGCCAGATCGGAAGTATTGCCAAAAGACGTCGATGTCTCCACTAAGCTGACCACAGATATTCAACTGAACATTCCGATTGTCAGCGCCGCGATGGACACAGTGACCGAAGCGGCGCTTGCTATTGCGATTGCGCGCGAGGGCGGCATTGGAATCGTGCACAAAAACATGACGATCGAGCGCCAAGCCGAAGAGGTCGACAAGGTGAAGCGTTCGGAGAGCGGCGTCATCACTGACCCTATTTACCTGACACCCGATCACCCGTTGCGCGACGCGGAAGAGCTGATGGCCAAGTACCGCATCTCCGGTGTACCGATTGTCGAGAATGGGACGCGCAAGCTCGTCGGGATCATCACGAACCGCGACCTGCGTTTTGAACCGAACTTTGACCGGCCGATCTCGGAAGTGATGACGCACGAAAACCTAATCACGGCCCCCGTCGGCACCACCCTCCACGATGCGAAAGAGCTCCTGTGGAAGCACAAAGTCGAGAAGCTGCCGCTTGTCGATAAGGACGGCATCCTGCGCGGCCTCATCACCATCAAGGACATCGAAAAAGCGCGCCAGTTCCCGAACTCCGCGAAAGACGCGCAAGGCCGCTTGCTCGTCGGCGCAGCAGTGACGGTGTCCAAGGACACGATAGATCGCGTTGACGCACTCGTCCGGGCTGGGGCTGACGCGATTGTCGTCGACACTGCTCACGGGCACTCGAAGGGTGTCATCGACGTTGTCGCGAGTGTGCGTCGGGCCTATCCGCACATCCAGCTGATCGCGGGCAACGTTGCCACGGCCGAGGCCACCGAAGAATTGATTAAAGTCGGCGTAAACGCGGTGAAGGTCGGGATTGGACCGGGATCGATCTGCACCACGCGTGTGGTTGCCGGCATCGGCGTGCCGCAGATCACGGCGGTCTACGACTGCGCGAACGCAGCCCGAAAATCTGGTGTGCCAATCATCGCAGACGGCGGCATCAAGTACTCGGGCGATATCGTGAAGGCGATCGCGGCGGGAGCCAGTACGGTCATGCTCGGCAGCTTGCTTGCGGGTACGGAGGAGAGCCCGGGCGAGACCGAGATCTACCAAGGTCGCCGTTTCAAAGTCTACCGCGGCATGGGTTCAATTGGCGCGATGCGCACGGGCGGCGGCGACCGCTACTTCCAGGAGGAAGCGAAGAAGCTGGTGCCAGAAGGAATTGAGGGGCGCGTCGCATACCGTGGCTCGCTCGCGGAAATTCTCTATCAGCTCGTCGGCGGCGTCCGCGCCGGTATGGGCTACTGCGGCACGCCGACCATCTCGTCGCTGCAGGACGACGCGCAGTTCATCCGGATCACGGCCGCTGGCCTTCGCGAGAGCCACCCGCACGACGTGCACATCACGAAAGAAGCGCCGAACTACTCCATATAACAGACTTGCCCCCTCAGCTGTGCGAAACGCCAAAGTGATAGCTAGCTGAGGGGCGCAAGGTCACCACTCTACATGATCATCCCCTAACCCTGCCAAAACACGTTATCGCACCTATCGTTTACGTAATCAAGAGTCTCAGCGCGGGCTAATCGGCCAAGTTTGAGTAGTCACATCTTTCAGTGGGCGGTTTTCAAAAAGGACCAAGTCGTGCGATAATAGAGGGTAGTGCACAGAGGTGACTGTTCACATGAAGCCTGAGTCTCATCTGTCGTAGGGAATTTAAAATCCCGCTGATGCTGGTACACACGTCATACCACGCTGGCGAAAACATGTTCAAACTTAGAGGGGAGAAACCATCATGGCGAAAGTCGGAACGGAAGTTGTAAAAAGGGGTATGGCGGAAATGCAAAAAGGTGGCGTCATCATGGACGTCATCAATGCAGAACAAGCAAAGATTGCAGAGGCAGCCGGTGCAAGTGCCGTCATGGCGCTCGAGCGTGTGCCTTCTGATATTCGTGCGGCAGGCGGGGTAGCCCGCATGGCTGATCCGACAATTGTAGAGGAAGTCGTGAACGCGGTGTCCATCCCCGTGATGGCGAAGTGCCGCATCGGTCACATCGTTGAGGCGAGAATTCTGGAGACGCTCGGGATTGACTACCTCGACGAGAGTGAAGTCCTCACACCAGCCGACGACAAGTACCACATCAACAAAAAGACGTTCACCGTGCCGTTCGTCTGCGGTGCACGCGACCTCGGCGAGGCTCTGCGGCGCATTGCGGAGGGCGCGTCGATGATCCGCACCAAGGGTGAGCCTGGCACCGGCAACATCATCGAAGCTGTGAAGCACATGCGGACGATGATGTCCGAGATCCGCAAGGTTCAAAACATGTCGGAAGACGAACTGGTTGCCGAGTCGAAGAACATTCAGGCTCCGTTTGAACTTTTGCTTCAGGTGCGCGAGCTCGGCAAGTTGCCGGTTGTGAACTTCGCCGCAGGTGGTGTCGCGACTCCGGCTGACGCAGCGCTGATGATGGAACTCGGCGCCGACGGCGTTTTCGTCGGATCCGGTATCTTCAAGTCCGAGAACCCGGAGAAGTTCGGCCGCGCGATTGTGCAGGCGACGACGCATTACCAGGATTACGAGTTGTTGCGTGAACTGTCCAAGGGCCTCGGAACGCCGATGAAGGGCATCGACCTGAATACGTTGAAGGACGAAGAGCGGATGGCTACGCGCGGCTGGTAATCCGTTACTCTGATTTTGCATCAGATCGTGAATGAATTGCGGCCGCCCCTTCGGCGGCCGTTTGTGCAAGTTGGCGTTTGTCACCTGCAGTTTGGCAGTGTGGGCGCAAAACCAGAAGAAACCCGACTACAGAAACGGAGTCACCGTGATGAAGATTGGAATCCTCGCCGTACAAGGCGCGTTTCGCGAGCACGAGCGCATGCTGCAGAAGCTCGGTGTAGACACCATATATGTGAAAAAGCAAGATCACCTGGAAGGTGTTGAGGGTCTCATCGTACCGGGCGGAGAGAGTACCTCAATCGGCAAACTGATGCGGGAGTACAACCTCATCCCTCCGATCCGCGAGTTGGCCAACAACGGCATGCCGGTCATGGGTACGTGTGCGGGCCTCATTGTGCTCGCCAAAGAGATCGCAAACGGCGACGAGCCGCACCTTGCTCTTCTCGACGCCGTCGTCGACCGCAACTCGTTTGGACGGCAGCGTGAAAGCTTTGAGACCGATCTCGACCTCCCAGTACTCGGCGATGAGCCGTTCCCAGCCGTCTTCATTCGCGCGCCGCATGTCAAGGCAGTCGGAGACGCCGTTACAGTGCTCGCGTACTACGAAGACCGCATCGTCGGCGTGGAACAGGGAAACCTGCTCGGATTTTCGTTTCACCCCGAGCTCACGGGTGATGAGATCGG
>JAKAXI010000189.1 GCA_021816665.1 Bacillota bacterium
GATGTCATTTTGATGGATATCAACATGCCTGTGTGCGGTGGGCTTGAGGCTACTCGTACAATTAAGCAGCAGAACCCGGAGGTGAAAATTCTCATCTTGACGGTCTCCGGAGCGGAGGAGTCACTGTTTGAAGCCGTGAAAAACGGCGCTTCCGGCTACGTTCTCAAGAACGCCAATCCCAACACTGTGATGGAAAGCATTCGCCGTGTGTACCTGGGCGAACCGGTGATACCGAGCGACTTGGCCATGCACATCATTACCGAGTTCTCGACACCGAAGCAAGAGAAGACGCCACCTCAGGTCGATGCTCTCACTGAACGCGAACTTGAGGTTCTACGCAAGCTTAGCACCGGCGCGACGAATCGAGACATCGCGTCTGCTCTGTTTATCAGTGAGAATACCGTCCGCAACCACGTGCGCAATATTCTGGAGAAGTTACATCTAAACAACCGCGTTCAAGCAGCAGCCTTTGCGCTCCGTGAAGGTTACGCTGAACGCCAGCACGCAGAGTAGTTGGTGTAGGGTACTTGGCACAGAAGTAGCGGGTCATTCCCGACTCGGCAGACGTCGCACGGGTTGGCCTCTATGTTGGTTTAACGGTGCAAACAAAATCATCAACCTGCTCAGGCTGTCCCTCAGGTGCGTACGCACCAGGGGCAGCCTTTTGGTTACTGTAACGCCAGTGGCGACTCCAGACGCTATCGTCAGATCGGGCTTAGTGCCGTGCTTAGTGCGGGACCTAGTGCCGTCGGGATCAAGCGCATGGCGCGACGCGACAGTAGCGCACGTGGCGAAGGACAAGGTGGCATAACGGCTTCAATAGCGCCAAAGTGGCGCCCGCGCCATCCTCTCACGATGTTACAGCCTCACGATGGCACAGCAACCGCTCCTTTGCGCATCACGCTCCTCGTTTTTCCTAGCCCTCAGCCCCGGGTAGTTCATCTGTACTAGTTCAAAACAACGTAGGCGGTATGGGTAGTTTGGACGGGTGTAGTTAGCTCACTTGGGCCTGACTCTCAGTTTATGTGAAGACGTACGATTGTACCGCTAGCATGAGTAAACCACGTGGTGCGCCCACCTGTGGTTTATCGCGATTCTGTCGTCGCGGAGCACGATATTCCCCGTCGAGAAGGAGTGAATGGCATTGCGTAAGAGCAACGAATCCCACCGTTGGAAAGCGGCCGTGCTTACTGCTGTGGCAGCGGCAGTGCTCCTGTCCGGTTGCGGCCCGCAGTACATGGTGCTCGATCCAGCCGGGCCTGTGGGGCGAGAAGAACTGCACCTCATCATTCTCACTGCAGTCCTGACAGGAATCGTCATCGTCCCTGTAATCATTCTCCTCGCTTACATCGTATTGCGTTACCGTGACAAGCCGGGGAACACCGCGCCTTACCGACCACAGTGGTCAGAGTCCAAGGTGCTCGAGTACGTATGGTGGGGGATTCCGATCGCCATCATCGCCATTATCAGCGTATTCACGGCAAAGACCACGTTCGCCCTTACCAAACCACCGGCCGAGTCAAAACAAGTAACCCCACTCACGATTCAGGTCACGTCGCTGGACTGGAAGTGGTTGTTCCAGTATCCAGGTCAGGGGATCGCGACCGTCAACTACGCGAAAATTCCGACCGGGGTTCCGATCCAGTTTGAACTCACCGCAGATGCCCCGATGAACTCCTTCTGGGTTCCGCAGCTAGGCGGACAAGAGTACACGATGCCTGGCATGGCGATGCGACTGTGGCTCGAAGCGGACAAAGCCGGTACATATTACGGCCACGGTGCTAACTTCACTGGCAAAGGATTTGCGCACATGGACTTCCACGTGATCGCAACGTCTGATGCGAACTTCAACAGTTGGGTGCAGCAGATCAAGTCGAGTTCTCCGTCGTTGACCATGGTGGGCTATGACAAATTGAAGCAGCCTGGCGAGACTGGGAATCTATCGTATAGTTCTTTCCCTCCGAACCTGTTCAACAGCACCATCTGGGCTGAGGGTGGCCGTTATATGCCGAACATGATGAGCCAGACGGGTTCGCCCATGACCGGTATGTCCACGGCTGCAAAAACGACAACCAGCGCAAAAATGAGCACGAAAAGCAAGTCCACTTCGAAATAACTGGAGAGGAGTGAACACGATGTCGTTCCACGAATTCGCGACCAAATATTTAATGTGGAATGAAGGCCCGATGATCTGGGGTTCGGATGCGCTCATCCTCCTCACGTCAATCGGCATTGTGGTTGCTCTGACCTACTTCCACAAGTGGAAGTGGCTTTGGACAGAGTGGCTCACGACGGTAGACCACAAGAAAATCGGCATTATGTACCTAATTGCTGCACTGCTGATGTTGTTTCGCGGCGGTGTGGACGCTGAGCTCTTGCGTACGCAACTCGCAGTGCCGAATAACCACTTCTTGACGGCAGAGCACTACGACCAAATTTTCACGACGCACGGCACGATCATGATTCTGTTTATGGCTATGCCGTTCATCTTTGCACTCTTCAACATTGTCGTGCCGCTGCAAATCGGCGCACGCGACGTCGCCTTTCCATACTTAAACGCCATTTCTTTCTGGCTGTTCTTCTTTGGCGCGATGCTCTTTAATCTGTCGTTCGTTTTCGGCGGTTCTCCGGACGCCGGCTGGACTAGTTACCCGCCGTTGACCGAGCTAGGATTTGACCTCGGACCTGGCGAGAACTACTACCTGTTAGCGATTCAGATTTCAGGTATTGGCAGTATTGCGACCGGTATCAACTTCCTCGCGACCATCTTTAAGATGCGTGCACCGGGTATGAAACTGATGCGGATGCCGCTCTTCACATGGTCGGTACTTGCGGCTTGCGTGGTTATCATCTTTGCCTTCCCGGCCCTGGCGATCGCCCTGGCGCTGTTGTTGCTTGACCGTGTTGTGGGCACGCACTTCTTCACGATGCTGCACGGCGGCGACCCAATGATGTTTGTCAACCTGTTCTGGATCTGGGGTCACCCCGAGGTCTACATTGTGGTCTTGCCCGCATTCGGAGTTTTCTCCGAGGTAGTGGCGACTTTCTCGCGCAAGCGAATTTTCGGCTACACCTCGATGGTGACGTCACTTTTGCTCATCAGCGTCATCAGTTACTTTGTCTGGGCGCACCACTTCTTCACAATGGGGGCGGGGGCCGACGTCAACACCTTCTTCGCGATAGCCTCCATGCTGGTCGGTATTCCGACTGGTGTCAAAGTGTTCAACTGGTTGTTCACGATGTATCAAGGCCGGATCCGCTTGACCCTGCCCATGTACTGGACGCTCGCATTTATCCCGACCTTTGCAATCGGGGGCGCGACCGGCATCATGCTGGCAGCGGCGCCTGCCGACTATCAATACCACAACAGCTATTTCCTGATCGCACACTTTCACCAGATGCTAATTGGTGGTGTCGTATTCGGGATGCTCGCCGGCATGTACTACTGGTGGCCGAAGATGTTCGGATTCAAGCTCGATGAGCGGATCGGCCACTGGGCATTCTGGACCTTCAACATCGGCTTTTACGTCTGCTTCATGCCACAGTACGCGCTCGGCTTTATGGGGATGCAGCGCCGGATGTACACATACCCGGCGACGATGGGGTGGAACACGCTGAACCTCATTTCGACCATCGGTGCGTACATCATGGGCATCGGGTTCCTGTTCATCGTGATTCAGGTGCTCTACAGCATCAAGTACGGCGAGCGTGATTTGACAGGAGACCCGTGGGACGGCCGCACACTTGAGTGGGCCCTGCCGTCACCGGCGCCACATTACAACTTCGCGGTCATTCCGACCATTGAAAGTCGCGACGCTTGGTGGGAACTCAAGGAGCAAGGGCGCCAAGAGGAGTTAAGGCCAGCAGCAGGCGACATTGCTCCGATTCACATGCCGAAGAACTCGGCGAAGCCGTTCTTGATGGGGCTCTCGTTTTTTGTCACAGGCTTTGGGTTTGTATTCACCGTGATCCCGATTGCTATCCTCGGCCTCGCAGGCGTTGCCGCGTTGATGGTTGCGAGAGCGCTTGAGTACAACGACGAGTACTACATTCCAGCAGAAGAAGTCCGCGAGACAGAAGCGGCACTGGGGAGGTTGTAAGGATGTCAACGATCGACTTGACGCACGCGCATCCAACTGTGGCCTCTAGTGATCGGCCGCTGGAGTATCGGGATCATAACCAGTCGGTCAAGATTCTCGGGTTCTGGCTGTTCCTTGCGACCGACATGTTGCTCTTTGGCTGTCTGTTCGCAACTTATCTGGTGTTGCGCACGCACACAGACGGCGGGCCTACACCGCAACAATTGTTCGACGTACCTGGGTTCGCGCTCGAGACGTTGTTCCTCTTGACAAGCAGCTTCACGGGTGGGCTCTCGACGCTGGCGATGCGAAACGGCAACAAGAAGTGGTTGATGATTTGGCTCGGCGTCACGATTGCGTTTGGCCTCGCCTTCATCGGCTTTGAGATCAAAGAGTTTGTCGCTGACGTGGCGATCGGTGCGACGATGCAGCGCAGCGCGTTCCTGTCTGCCTTCTTCACCCTCGTCGGCACACACGGCAGCCACGTCTCGATTGGGTTGATTTGGATGTTCCTGACGTTGCTTCAGGTGGCGAAGCGGGGCATCACGCCAGTCACCGCTCGCAAGGTGTTCGTCGTCAACCTCTACTGGCACTTCCTCGATGTCGTTTGGGTGTTTATCTTCACAATTGTTTACCTGTCTGGGAGGGTGATGTAGATGGCAGTATACACAAATGTCAGTGGCGGGAGTGGGCATAAGCACTCGGCCACGAAGTACATCATCGGGTACCTCTCTTAGATCG
>JAKAXI010000190.1 GCA_021816665.1 Bacillota bacterium
CTGGAGTTTTACGACTCGCACCCTTACGGCGAAGTGCAAAGCCGCTTTGTCAACGACTTCGACAACATCAGCAACACGCTACAGCAAAGCTTGACGCAGTTCATTACGTCTATTGTGACCTTCATCGGCGTGATTGTGATGATGCTGTCCATCAGCCGCATCTTGACCATCGCGGTCGTGCTTACGCTTCCGCTCAGCCTGTGGGTGACGGGAACTGTGGCGAAGCGTTCGCAAAAGTACTTCATGGGGCAACAGCGCACGCTCGGGCAGTTGAACGCACATGTCGAGGAAATGTACACGGGTCACCCGATCATCAAGGCATTCGGTCATGAACGAGCAGCGATTGCAACGTTTGAGTCTGTAAACGAAAAACTCTACCAGACCGCCAAACGGGCTCAGTTTATCTCCGGGATCATCATGCCGATGATGAATTTCATCGGCAACCTCGGCTTCGTCTTTGTCAGCGTGGTCGGTGGTATTCTGGTCGCCCGTCGGTCGATCACAATTGGCGACGTGCAGGCGTTCATCCAGTACGCGCGCCAGTTTTCACAGCCGATTACCCAACTGGCGAGCATCGCAAATATTATTCAGTCGACAATGGCATCTGCTGAGCGCGTGTTCGAACTGCTCGATGAACCGGAGGAACGCCCCGATGTAGCGGACCCTGTCATCGTCACGCAAGCGCGTGGGGCCGTCAGCTTCGAGTGTGTCGTATTCGGCTATCATCAGGACGCACCCGTGATTTGCGACCTTAGCCTCGACGTGCAACCAGGTCAGATAATCGCTATCGTCGGACCGACGGGCGCCGGCAAAACAACCCTCGTCAACTTGTTGATGCGCTTTTACGAAGTACAGGACGGCCGCATCACGATCGATGGTCACGACATCACCACACTCCCTCGCGAAAACCTGCGGAGTCTGTTTGGGATGGTCCTACAGGACGCGTGGCTCTTCAACGGAACCATTCGGGAGAACATCGCCTACGGCCGCAAAGACGCCACGGAGACAGAAATTGTCACGGCAGCAGTTGTGGCACGAGCGGACCACTTCATCCGCACGTTGCCAGATGGCTACGATACGATGCTCAACGAGGAAGCAAGCAACCTCTCGCAAGGACAGCGGCAACTACTGACAATCGCCCGTGCCGTG
Source organism: Bacillota bacterium (assembly GCA_021816665.1). GTDB lineage: Bacteria > Bacillota > Bacilli > Alicyclobacillales > Alicyclobacillaceae > Alicyclobacillus_L. The sequence continues at coordinate 1,150 of JAKAXI010000190.1, forward strand.
CTTGCCGACCCGGCCATTCTCATTCTCGATGAAGCGACCAGCAATGTGGACACGCGCACTGAGGTGCAGATTCAACTGGCCATGACATCACTGATGAAGGGGCGGACGAGCTTCGTGATCGCTCACCGCCTCTCGACCATCCGAAACGCTGACATCATTTTGGTCATGGATCACGGTCGTCTCGTCGAACGGGGGACGCATCAGTCGCTGCTCGCTGCAGGCGGATTTTACGCTAAGCTGTACCAGAGCCAATTTGCGTCCAGTGGATGGCGGCCAGAATTTGATTGGCCAACGGTGCGGGAAGGAACTTGAACCGCGAAGGCGAATACGTGGGAGTGTAACTTCACAATCAGGAGGCGATGTGCGGTTTGCGTCGATCTAGCCGCTTTCTTCAGTATTTAGGCATGACGGTGTTGGCAATGGTCTCGATGTTCGTTTTGATCGCCCTGGTTGGGTTCATTAACCGTTTGATTCAGCCACTTTCTCCGTACGGGGACGTCCTGCTGGTGGCTCCGCTGTTCGTGTTTATCTACACGCTGATTCGACACCGTGCCGTTTCATCTCCGCTGTTGTTAACTTACGGCATCGCGTTCCTCGCAACAGCAGTCTTAGTCGCGATCTTCATCGCACTGGTCGCTCTTACGCTCGGCGCAGTTAGTGGACTTGGCTGAGGGGTCTCACATTTTTTGAAACGATACCTCACCGTACGTCGGTTCCCCGACAGGTGAGCCGTCTTTGGTCACGGCAGATTGCCGAACTTGTTCCAAATACCCAAGTTGCCCACCCTTCGTCATAGTGAAACGCACCCGCTCTACACCTGTACTTGTCTCATAGGTCCAGGTCACTCCCTCCGGTTTCCAGTCTCCGCCGCGAAGTTCAACGTAGTATTGCAAGACATCTGGAAACGCAGCAAAAATCAGTTCCATATGGTCGGCCAACATTGTTTCCCCCTCCTTTTTGGCAGCATACATATAAAATCTGGAAAATGCTACTCCAATGAATATTTTTTTTGTTTTGGGCGAAACAGTATTGTGTCACGACAGGCAGACATACATGAAGAGTAACTACACAATCTGAGAAGTGGGGAGTTAGTATTGACAATGTACGCGACCACGATCAGATTCGTCCTTGGGCCCGATACGCAGTGGGAGTCAGAACGCATTGCGGACGTCGTCGCGGGGATGCTCAGTGATCAACGCGGGTGTGAGTCGTTTGTCTTTCTTGGTGACTACGAGACAGGGGAATACGAGTGGATCGTGTTTTGGAACAGTCGTGAGGACGCCGCCGTCGCCTACGAAGAGCGCTATTCCCAGTTCTGCGCTATGATTGGCGACGGGTTCCAGTGGCGACCAGCCATTCAGTTGTTCCAAGTGTACGACGCTAAGTACACTGCTTCTTCCTGACCTTGCAGGTCGCGGAGGAAGGTCGTCACTAGCTCTGTCTGCTTCCTTGTTCCGACCGTTCTCCCCGACCTGTAAGCCACTCTGTTCGCAAGGTGCAGTTCCCACTCTCAGTTCTGCCTTTCACCGGACCAGTCGCTTAGCCAATCACTTTGCAAATACCAGCGGCCCGATTGTCTTTAGAATTGGCTGCCTGCGCACCCAACTTGCCCCTGGCGTTTTGGATGGATTATAAAATACCATCGCACCTGGCACAACATCCGTGTTGTGATCAAGAACATCCACTGCGGCTTGGTCGCTCACCGCTGACGGCGTGCTGTAAATCATCCCGTTTGCCACGGATGTGAACTGATAGTGACCACTGATCACCTGAAACACGACGTCGTGAACGGTGGACCCGTACCCACCCGCTTTCAGTCGATGCATGACTACGTCACCTACGGCAATTTGTGCTTGCAGCGAGAGACCGCCAGCCTCCGCATTGATCACATGGTCCATCCAGTACAGATTCTGTTGAGCAGTTGTCGAGGGCTGAATTGTGGTAGAGGGCTGGCTTGCCTTAGCTGGCGGAGCCGTTCTCGATGCAGGAAGAGTAAGGGTTATTCCGACTTGCAGGTTCATAGGGTTTACGTGGGGATTCGCAGCTTGTAGCGCTTGTACAGACACGCCATGCGCGTGTGCAATTAACCATAGCGTTTGTCCAGGTTGGACGACTACGGTATTGCTCGCGGAAGTCTTGGCAGGGAGTTTCAAAACAGTTCCCACCTGAAGATTCATCGGGTTCACGCTTGGATTCGCAGCCTGAAGAGCCTGCACCGTCGTGCCGTATTGCTTGGATAGGGTCCACAGTGTGTTCCCGGGCTTGACAGTTACTGTCTGTGTTGCAGCAAAGACGGGCGAAATGCCAAACGCAAGCACAGCCGCCGCAGCGGCAGCACCTGTAATCCAAGTTCTGCGCATATTGAAATCATCCTCTCGTTTATGGCCTCCGAGGTTAGTTGTCGGGCTCGGGTGACGAGAACACCCTGTGCAGTTCCACTTCGCCCATAGTCTTTGCAGACAGTAAATCCCCCGTACATCGACTCTCATCGATGACTCGGCCTATTTCCCGTGCAGTATACCATGGGCCGTATGACGCTGAAACGCGCAAATGATGGTAGGGATGTCAGAGATAAGTTCGGAATTGCGAATAACCTTTATGGTGTGGGGCAAACTCAAATACGCACCAATAAATTACAGTCATTTACTGATACGCAGGAGGGTGAATGATGTGAGGGCATTGAACCGAACGGCGTTGGTCTTGGTTATCATTGGCGCTTTAAACTGGTTGCTTGTAGGGCTTTTCCAGTATGACGCTGTGGCTGCCCTGTTCGGCGGTGTGGACAGTGTGGTCGCCAGAGCCGTCTACATCATCGTGGGTATCGCGGGGCTCTACTCAATTTCGCTTTTGTTCGACCGAGAAACAGTGGTGTAAGGACACGCGGTCTGTCCCTTCGGCGGGGCGAACTCACCGGCGAGTTTGCCCCGTCTCGCACATTCAATAAACCGTTCTACTCCGTTGTCCACTTTCGCCCTGCGAACAGAGCGCATGTGAGTGAAAAGGACCTCGGTTGCCCCCCCATCGCATCGATCTCGATGTGTTGCCGCTCTTTCGCCCCGTTCGGAGGCTGTTGCAACAAGCGAACAAGTTCGTCACGAACGTCTCGCGGCGTTCGGCTACGCGCCACCCAATCGTCAAAATCCAGGAATAAGTCCCATGTCACTACCTCTTCGTAGGAAAGTCCAGCGGCATCAAACCATGTACGGTACTCAGAACGCCGCGGCTCCCGAACATGGGAAGGGTCACGCAGTCGATTGAGGTGATTGACGTACGTGTCAATGGCAGGGTCTTCAGCTGCATAGTGGTCAGAAATCAACAAACACCCACCAGGCTTGAGCACGCGGGCCGCTTCGTCAATAAATCGTCTTGGATCCGCAAAGTGATGGACCGCATATCGGCAAGCAACCAAATCGAAGGTTCCATCTGGCCACACGAGATTCTCAGCGTCCCCCACACAAAATGCAGCGTTTGCCACACCAACTTCACGCGCATATTTTTCTGCAATGGCGACCATAGACTCTGTCAGATCCATACCTACACAAGACGCTGCCCGGCGTGCAAGTGCGATCGCCGTATGCCCTGCGCCACATCCGACATCTAGAACGCGCTCGTTTCCGGACAATTGTGCGAGATCGG
>JAKAXI010000191.1 GCA_021816665.1 Bacillota bacterium
GAAACCGATGCATTTCGTGTGGTCACGGAAGCTTGGCGAGAACTGCGTAATGAGGATGTGTCAGGGGTACTTCTCAACCGGGACTGAAGGACACTCGACCGACGAAACGTAACGGGGAGGTGCAGTCGGTGCGACTCCAGGTTCTGTTCGCGTTACTGATCGGGGCGGGTGTCCTTCTGCTTGTGGGCCGCTCGATCTTCTCCCAGTGGCGAGGGGCGGACAAGGGTGTTCCTCTGCGCGGAAAATACCGTGCGGCGATGGAGTGGCTCGAAGGCAACGGATATCGGGTGATTCGCGCGCGTGAGCGGTCCACATGGGTAGGTTACTACGGGGACCGTGAGTTTCAGAAGCAGCTCATTGCAGACTTCATTGTTCGTCAAGGTGCAAAGACATACGCCGTCAAACTCGCCAATTCCCGTGAGAAGGGTATCAGTGGGGCAAAATTACGCGACACTTGGTTCCCGTTGTTTGTGCTGTTCGGCGTACAAGGGATTCTTCATATCGACGTCGAACACGAAGTGGTTCAAGTCGTGGACTTCGACTTGAAGCCCCCGTCCCGAGTCGTTTGGGCTCGAGTTATGAACCGCTTTCTTTGGCTTTTGGGCGGTGCTTTACTCGCACTTGTGGTACTGCATGCGTGAAAGGGGGATGCGTCGTTGCGAACCATAGCTCTCCTGCATAACCCGGCGAAACCGGGCGCTTTGCAGTTAAGGAAAAGGACAGAAACGTTACTCGCTGCTGCCGGAATTCGAACTCTGACTGCAGAGACTAGCGCGGAGTTGTACGAGCGTGATTTTGCAACTGAGCACGTTGAACTCGCGCTGGTATTCGGAGGCGATGGGACCTTTTTGGGGGTGGCGCGGCGCCTGGCACCTTACGGCATACCACTGCTTGGCATCAACGCCGGGCACTTGGGGTTTTTGACAGAGGCAGAACCGACAGACCTTGAAGACACAGTCAACAAAGTGGTCGAGCGGGAGTATCAGCTTGAACAGCGGTTGATGATTGAAGCACAGGTCGTCCGGGGTGGGGAAGTCCAGGCCTGTCTGATCGGCTTGAACGACGCTGGAATCGGCAAAGGTGGCTTGGCCAGGATGGTCACGGTGGACGCGTACGTGGACGGGGTGTACCTCGATACCTACAGCGGAGACGGCGTGATCATATCAACACCGACTGGTTCTACGGCATACTCCCTCTCTGGTGGCGGTCCACTCGTGGTGCCACACCTAAATGTCATGCTGATCACCCCCATTTGCCCGCACACGCTGTTTTCACGTCCATGCGTGATCAACGACACGCAAGTGATCCGGTTGGTCGTGCACGCGAACCACGATGAGGTCGGACTCACCGTCGACGGGCAGGAAGGCTTCAAACTTGCTCCGGGTGACGAGGTGTGGGTGCGGCGCTCCGCGCACGTGACGACGCTCGTCAAGTGGCATGGTCACCACTTTTTCGACGTCTTGCGGGACAAACTTCGTCACCCAGACGTTGCGCCAGAACCGTATCGCCCTTCGTAGGGGTGAACTGGGGATACACCTGGGAGGGACTCTCTTGCTGGTCGAGATTTCCGTTCAAAACTTAGCACTGATCGAGTCAGCGCGCTTGTCGTTTCGCACGGGGCTTACTGTTTTTACAGGTGAAACTGGTGCCGGAAAGTCCATTTTGCTCGACGCGATTGGACTGCTTCTGGGTGGGCGTGGGTCCACCGACCTCATTCGACACGGGCAGAATCGCGCCCTTGTAGAAGGGCTATTTACGCTAGCGCCAGGTGAGAAGGGGTTGGCTGTCCGCGCACTGTGCGACACGTACGGGGTAGACGTTGAGACGGAAGAAGCGGAATTGGTCGTGAGTCGTGAGCTTCACGCCAGTGGACGGACAGTCTGTAGAGTCAACGGGCGCATTACGACTGTGCAGATGTTGCGTGAAGTTGGTTTGCTACTCGTCGGACAACATGGGCAACATGAACATCAAGGACTGATTGAGGCCAAGGAACAGCTCCGATTTTTGGATTTGTTTGGTCGCCATGATGCTTTACTCGAACGGGTTCGTGCCAGCTATGAGCAGTGGGATTTGGCGGAGGGCGCGTATCGGACGGCAACCCAGAACGAACAGGAGCGCATCCGTCGCCTCGACATGCTTAATTTTCAAATCGATGACATCGCCAGTGCGCACCTTGTCGCTGGAGAAGAACAGGAACTTCAAGTTGTTCGCGGCAGGCTTCAGTACGCGGAGAAAATTGCTGAGGCGCTGCGCTTGGCCGTAGAAGCTTTGGACGGGGGAGACGCCCACAGCGGTGTCGGCACGCTCCTGTCTTCCGCAATTCGTGAAGTCTCTGCTGCACAGGTACATGACGACGAGTTGCAATCTGTGTCGGAATTGTTGGACACGGCGCAAGTGCATATTGAAGAGGCACTCCACAGTTTGTATCGACACTTACAGCAGATCGATACGGACCCTGCCAAATTGGACACGGTCGAAGCCAGACTGGCTGAAATTCGGTCGCTCGAACGGAAGTACGGCGCTACCGTCGAAGAAGTCTTGGATTTTTACAAAGCCTGCGTTGTCGAACGCGATGAGACCGTTGATTACGAGGCGCATTTGGCCAAGTTGCGCGGGGAGGCCGATGATGCGATAAGGAAGCTTAAAGCGGACAGCGAGGCGTTACATAACGCCAGAGTTCAGGCTGCATCGCGACTCGCACAGGAAGTTGAAGGCGTGCTTCGAACACTCACGCTTCCGAATGCCCGTCTGCAGATTCAGGTAGAGGACCGTTTCAGCGCAGATAAACATCTCCGCTTCGGGCCAAACGGTACAGATGAAGTGACGTTTTTGTTTTCAGCGAACAAGGGAGAGCCACCGCGTCCGCTGTCGCGGATCGCTTCGGGGGGTGAACTGTCACGCACACTGCTGGCCCTGAAAACGGTGCTGTCTGCAGTGGATGACGTGGAGACCATGATTTTTGATGAAATCGATGTCGGAGTCAGTGGCGCCGCCGCCCAGCAGATCGCATTGCGTCTACAGCAACTTGGCCGTACAAGACAGGTCCTTTGTGTTACTCACTCCGCTCAGGTGGCGGCGGCGGGTGACTTGCACTACTGCATTGAAAAGGCAGAAACCACGAACTCCACCACGACATCTGTCCACGAGTTGGATGGGACAGGACGTGTCGATGAGATCGCACGACTTGTCGGCGGACACATGTCCGGCGAGACTGCAACCGCACACGCAAAAGCGTTGTTGGCGGGGTTCCAGAACAGACAGTAGCCGACTCGTGCAGCAGTCGGCAGGCTGCCGTGGCATGTTTTACGCAACATAATGACCGCCCTGCGGGGTACCTTACTAGCACACGTTTCTGGGAGGTGCACGCAAAGGGGGGCCGATCATGCAGAAACACGGGTTAAGTAAACATCTGCGAGTTGCCTTTGCGGTACTATGCAGCTGTTTGGCGTTGTCTCCGCCAGTCCGACACTTAGCTGAATTGCCGGCAGACGTCGAATTGCCATTAGGACAGTCGACACAAATCCCGGTCGGCGTTCCGTTGCAGGTTCGAACGGATTCCTCTCTGCACCATGTCATTCGAGTGAGACCAATGACAGACACAGAGCACGATGGCAGCGCGATCTCAGTACTGTCCACAGACTTGGGCGATGCCGATGTCAAGACCCGTCTGTTTGGTGTCATTCCTTGGAAGACAGTTCGCGTTCACGTTGTTCCTGAAGACCATGTTTTTGTCGGTGGCCAGTCGATTGGAGTCAACCTCCATGCCAACGGCGTCATGGTAGTCGGATTCCAGCCGATTGGCGGTAAACGCTCTCCTAGCGCTGCCGCTCACTTGCAACTTGGCGATGTGATTGTCCGTGTCAGCGGACAGACCGTTCACAGTAGCGAGGACCTCGTTCGGCTTGTCCAGGCAAGCACAGGGGTGTTACACGTCGAAGTGCTTCGGCATGGTACTTCGCTTAAACTCAGCGTACTTCCCGAACGAGACGAACTTGGCTCTCTTCATCTAGGACTGTACGTTCGAGACAAGGCCGCAGGTGTGGGTACCTTGACGTTCTACGAACCACAACATCACCGGTTTGGGGCACTTGGGCACGTCATCGCCGATGCAGACACGGGACAGCCGATTGTGGGGACGGGAAATATCTATGAGGCTGACGTGACGGGAATGGTGAAAGGTCGGGCGGGTCAACCGGGTGAAAAGCGTGGCAGGTTTCGCCCCAGCGACACGTCACTTGGACGAATTGAGGAAAATACAGACTTCGGTGTGTTTGGCTCGATGGATAACATGCCACCGGACAGCCTGCTGAATCGCGAGTTGCCGGTCGCATTGCCAAGCCAAGTTCACGACGGGCCTGCAGAACTTTGGACTGTCCTGCACGGACGGCGCGTCCAGGCGTTCTCTGTTGAAATTGAAACCCGCCAGCAGCAAGACAAACCGACGACCAAAAGTATGGTAGTCCATGTAACGGACCCGCGTTTGCTGAAGGAGTCGGGTGGAATTGTGCAAGGCATGAGTGGAAGCCCATTGGTACAAAACGGCCGATTAATCGGCGCTGTAACTCATGTCTTTGTGTCGGATCCGACGCGTGGTTATGGAGTGTATGCCGAGTGGATGTTGCGGGAGGCTGAATCCCCCGACGAGCAGGCAGACGAAAACCGCGGTCCTTTGTCGAAATCTGTCGGAACGAACGAGCTTGGCGCGAAAAGTATTCAGTCATTTTTGGCAGGACATACCCACGAATCGTCGAATTGATAACAAGCGTCGAATCGATTTGA
>JAKAXI010000192.1 GCA_021816665.1 Bacillota bacterium
GCAGTTGCGTCTGACTACAACCTAAGTCTGTACTCCGACAACTACTATGCAAAGATACTTGGTGAGATTGGAATTGTCGGGTTGACGCTGTTTTTGACAATGCAGCTTGCTCTGATGCGCGACTTGTTCCGCTCTGTCGTCCGCAAAGTGCCAAAGGAGTATCGCTTTGCCGCCATTGGTTTGGTGACGGGCCTGGTGGCTGTACTCGTCCACAATTCGATTGAAAATGTGTTCGAGGATGCGCGAATGGCCAGCATCTATTTTGTCTATGCCATGCTGCTTTTGATTTGGAGCCGCTCCTTTGAAAAAAGGGGGGTCACGGATGAAGTCTAAGCCGCGTACGTGGGTGCTCTGGCTTGGGTATCTTCTTTGGGCTGTGTTCGTCAACGCCGTGAACGTTTGGATTTTAACGCCAATTGCCGAAGACTACGGCATTCTTGGTGTGGTTGGGGTCGTTCTGATTAGTGTCGTCTGGCTGCTCGGGTTACCGACGTCAACTCGCCGCAAATGGGTCATTTTTACTATGTTTGCCTTGCTCGTTGGGCAAGGCTTGTCTGACATGGCGAACAGCCCATCCCTGCGTGCTGTGGTCTTAGCGGTCGTCATGTGCCTGGGCTTAATCGCCTTGGCAGCGTGGGTGGGGAAAGTTCGCATGCGGCACTTGGTCGTCACTGCCGTTGCTTTGTCGGCTATCAGTGCGTGGTTGCCGTTCTCTGAGTGGCCCTATTTTACCCGCTTTATGATTGTGTCGAGCGGCGACTTGCCTGTGTCGTCAACGGACTTTCAGAGCTTGCCGCTTGCTGCGGTGCAAACACCGCAGGGCCAGGCAGTAGTCACCGTCAAGAAAGTTCGGGAGACGACAACCGGCTTCACGCAACGGGTGATGAATGCCACGAGTTCGACTGATGAACTGCAAAACGTTTTGACTTCCTACAACCACCTTTACGAACTGGTCTCTCTGTCAGGGAGTAATAGCAGTGTCGGTTTGAGGATGCCAACACCGGAGGAACTCTCGGCTGTAAATCCGATTAATCTTGACCCGCAGTTTCCGTTTACGTTGGCCCATTGGTCAGTCACTGGGGGACGTGTGTATGAGTCGTTTACTCCTGTGCTGACACCAGCTCAGATCGCGAAAGTAGGCCTCAACCCGACTGCGATGTCGAGTGAGTTGGTCGTGCTTTCGAAACAGGTGCAGCAAGAAGAACAAACTAACTGGGACCAGGTATTGAGCCAGCTTGGTGTTTCGCCGCGCAGCACGGGTCTGCAAGTCGTACACGGCGTACTCCAGGGAACAGCCAGCGGACTCTCAGTCCATGTAAAGACCGGTGAAGGACAAGTCATTGGTTTTGGCCACTTTACTGACCCACAAGCGAATCAAGTCCTGTTTGAAGGGCTGAACACCCTCAAAGTCATCTCACTGGCAAATGGCGGTACCGTGGTTGCAACCTACCAAGGCAGTGCAGCGCATCCGTTGTCGACTGACGTGATCATCGGTGCCTTGGATGCATCAGGACGAAATGTCGTGTTTGTCAACAGTTCACCGGCGATTATCATACAGGCGAACTCCAATGGAACTTGGAAGCAGTTGTATCAGGCACCGAATCGCTCGCTGCGGTTTGAAGCGTCTGTCCAGTTCAGCGGAGACAAGCTTCCGGAAATCCTGACCAATGACATCAGTCTGATGCAACCTTCGACCATTCGCTACTTCACGTCGTACAGCTATCAGAATGGATCGCTGGTGCGCAACTGGCGTGTTTACCGCCCGGGAATTGCGAAAGTGATGCCCGTTCAATTTTCGTCGGCTGCACGGGTTCCTGACCTTTTGGCGACTGTGTCCGGCACTGGCAAATTCGTGGTGCTCAAGCGCCACGACATTCCTGTCGTACCGATTGCATCTGTGTTGCTCGCCCTGATTATCGCTGGCGGATACGCGATGCGTCTGCGGGAACGAGCGGTTGGTAAGGGGGTCGAACAATGAATCGCGAGGTCCGTCCCTTCGCAACAGTTGCTGCAGGGTTGGCCCTGGTGGCAGTCGTGTCTGGTTGCGGTCCGTCAACGGAGCAGGCTATAGCACCGCCTGCAGGCCAGTTGCAGGCGCTCTCACAAGGTGCTGCAGCTTCAAACGGGTGGGCGCCTGTGCAAAATGGCGTTTTGCTCGGAGAGAAACTTCAGAAGTACATTGTCAACTCGGCCGCTACGATAGTGAACGGTCGGGCGAAAAGTTCCTTTACGCTGTATGGGCAGGTCAACGTGCCAGACACGACGCTATTGGCAGTGTCGTTGAATGGTCAATCCGACCTGTACTATCAGCAAGGGAAGGCTGCGTACCAAGCGGTCAACGGAAAGTGGATGCCTTCCACCCCGGTTGGCCAAGTGGATGTGTACCGACCCTATCAGAAACTGGTTTCGGCCGCGATGAATCAGGGCATCACGCTGAAGCAATTCCCGCGGCAGTACGTAATTGACGAGTACTGCACGGTCTACGAGGCTGAGATCCCGTCGTCCTTGCTGGCCTCAAGCGGCGTTTCGACAGGGCTTGTCGGTGGGGCGACAAGTTCTGCCACGTCGGCTGTCACGGCACAGTCCGGTGACATCTTGATGGCGTTTTACGTCGGTCAGCGCACAGGCGTGTTGCGCGAAGTGGCTTTCACTGGCGCCACATCTGGGGCACACCAGAATCTTACTGTCACTTCGAACACGGAGATCTCGAACTTGAACAAACCGAACGCAAACGTGATCATTCCCCCAACTCTGCTGAAACAGGTGTCGGGTCTGCCATAAACGGACGTGGCGGTCATTGCCTGGGTTGTGAGTATGGCATATAATGAGTTACGTAAACTATCGCTGAGTTCCAATGGAAGCGGAGGAACCAATCATGCGTGCGCAGTGTAGGTGCTGCGTACAGGGGTGAATCGCGCTACGCGCGAAGGGCGAACCTACGTCCCAACCCGTCAGCTAACTCCGTAAGCGTATAGGAGCCAAGTGAACCTGATGTTCAGGGGAAAGCGGCAAACCTGCTTTTCCAGTGGAACCCGCGATTGATCACTCAATCCGGGGGTGTCCGCCGTGACCAAGTTACCTGAGCTGCCCGACTACTCACGTGACATGGAGATTGTCCAAGCGCTGCAACGTATGTCAGAGGTAGAAACGGGATTCGATGAAGATGTGGAAGAGGACGAAGGGACACGTGTAGAGCCAGGTCGAAACGCTGAACCTTCGTAGCGTGACGTAAGTAGGATCACAGGGAGCGGTATTAGGTGCAGCCACGGAATCTGCCGATGCAGAGTCTGTGGCTGCCCTTTTTGTGGAGAACTGCCTTGGAGAGATGTCTATCCTGTGTTAAAATGTTTCTCGGCTAAAACAACACGCACAAGGTTGTGGGAAGGGGTCGTCGTATGAACGTTCGGCGGATCGTCCTGTTGAACGTGGTCGCTTTCATTGTCGTTCTGGCGGCGGTGTACGGAGGGTACAGCTACTACTACCAGCAAAGCCACTATGTGACGACGAACAATGCTTTTATTGAGGGACAGGTCGTCCCGTTGAATGCGGAGTTTGCCGGCAAGCTGAGCAGCTGGAATGTAACGGCGGGGGACCAGGTCGCGGCTGGACAGGTAGTGGGTCAACTGGACACGTCGCTGGAGAAGCAACAGCTTGGCGTTACGGCTTCGGCGCCAGGGGTTGCGCAAGCGGTCTCGAATGCCGCACAGATCATGAGTCCCACGAACGGCACAGTGGTACAGTCGAATGTGTCTGCAGGCCAACTCGTTAGCCCCGGGCAACCGCTTGGGGAAGTGGTTAACCTTTCCAATCTGCACGTCACAGCGAATATCAATGAAACGGAACTTCGCAACATCAATGTGGGAGACACCGTGGATATTTCTGTCGACTCTTACCCGTCACTCTCTTTGAAAGGTACTGTCCAATCTATCGGAATGACTACTAATTCGTTCTTCGCGTTGATTCCATCGACAAATAACGCGAGTGGGACGTACACGCGTGTCACACAAACCGTCCCGGTGCGTATTTCTATGTCCGGATACGCCGGTACCGCCTTGCGCCCGGGTATGAGTGTCACGGTTCGCATTCACCGCCAAACGCCCTGAACGCTTGTCGGCGGGGAGTGAGTGTGGGTTTCCGTTGCTTCGAAGACGGTTCTTGTGCTAGAATGGGTCGGTGTGATTACGGTGGTCCTCTGTCGCGGCAAGCACGGCACGAACACCTGTGTGAAGGGAGGCCTCTGAAATGAACCTGTTAGAGACCATTGCAAGAGAACAACTGCGTACGGATGTCCCCGCATTTCGCCCGGGTGACACACTGCGGGTGCACGTGAAAGTCCGTGAAGGACAGCGCGAGCGCATCCAGGTGTTCGAAGGCATTGTAATTCGCCGCCGCGGAAGCGGGATCAGCGAAACATATACAGTGCGAAAGATATCATACGGCGTAGGTGTGGAACGCACGTTCCCAGTGCATTCTCCCAAGATTGAGAAGATCGAAGCGATTCGCCGAGGCAAGGTGCGGCGCGCGAAACTGCACTACCTGCGCGGCTTGAGTGGCAAGGCTGCGCGTATCAAAGAGATTCGTTAAGCGAGGGGAGAACAGCAGGCGCCGTCAAACGGCGGTTCCTGCTTGCCTCGCCAGAGTGCACAAACGGCGGAGAGGCGCAGTTGCGTCTCTCCGCTTTTTAGTATTTGGGGGATTTGGGCATCAATACGAACCGTACATAACTTAGCGGTGAATCGGACGTGCTTGAACAGGAGGAGACCTACGTGAGATCG
>JAKAXI010000193.1 GCA_021816665.1 Bacillota bacterium
ATCTCACGGACACGGTTCAGACACTGCACTTGTACGGACAGGTCGTGGCCCACCATCAGTATCAGGACCTATCTGGACCCGTTGGGATCGCAGACGTGATCAGTCAACAGGCTCAGTCTGGCGTCTGGCAAGTGGTGATGATCACGGCTTTGCTCAGCCTCAACCTCGGCTTGTTCAACCTGCTCCCCATTCCAGCCCTGGACGGCGGCCGATTGCTGTTTATGCTCGTGGAGATGGTGCGCGGCAAGGCACTTGACCCGCGTAGAGAAGGTTTGGTCCATTTTGTTGGCTTTGCGCTTTTGATGCTGTTTGCGGTTGTGATTACGGTGCGAGACGTAACACGGTTGTTTTGACGGATGTGTGGGGCCGCTGCGTGGCGGCCCTGAAGTGTGGGAGGGAAATCATGAGACAGAGTCGACTGTTTTTGAACACACTGCGTGAGACACCTGCTGAGGCCGATGTTGTCAGTCACCGTCTGATGCTGCGGGCCGGGTTGATTCGTCAACTTTCAGCAGGTGTATACACGTTTTTACCGCTCGGGTACCGGGCATTAGCGAAAGTAGAAGCGATCGTCAGGCAAGAGATGGACAGAGCAGGAGCTCAAGAGATTTTTATGCCGGCCATGCAGCCTGCCGAGTTGTGGCAGCAGTCCGGCCGATGGGACGACTATGGTCCGGAGTTGGTGCGTTTTTCGGACAGGCACGAGCGCACTATGGCGCTTGGACCCACACACGAAGAAGTGATCACGAGCTTGGTCCAAAACGAAGTTCGCTCGTGGCGACAGCTCCCTTTTACGCTCTATCAAATTCAAACGAAGTTTCGTGATGAGCGGCGTCCTCGCGCAGGGCTGCTGCGCGGACGGGAATTTCGCATGAAAGACGCGTACTCGTTTGACGTTGACGAGGCGGGGCTCGACCGTAGTTACCAAGCGATGTACGACGCATACTGCCGGATCTTTGACCGGCTCGGAGTTGAGTATCGGGCAGTAGAGGCCGATTCCGGTGCGATTGGCGGCGAAGGTGGAAACCACGAGTTTATGGTCATCTCTGCTGCCGGGGAAGACACCATCGCTGGCTGCTCGAAGTGTTCGTATGCCGCAAACATCGAGAAGGCAGTGGGACAAGCTTTGCCCGTGGCCGATGGGACGAACACGCCGGCGTCTGAGACAGTACCGACACCTCATGCCCGTACAATCGAGCAATTGGTGGCTCTGCTCGGTGTCGACGCAGGGCAGATTGTCAAGGTCTTGGTGTACGTCGCAGATGGAAAACCGGTTGCGGCGTGCTTACGCGGCGATCATGAAGTGAACGAAGTGAAGCTGAAGAAGGTGCTCGGCGCCCGTACTTTGGAAATGGCAAGCGCAGAGGAAGTGTTGCGCTACACCGGGAAGCCCGTCGGCTTTGTCGGACCCGACTGTGGATTACCAGTCGTGTTTGATCGTGACATTCTTTCCATTGCGGATGGTGTAGTTGCATCGAAGACACCGGATGCCCACGACGTGCACGTTGTCCCCAATCGCGACTTCACCGTCGCAGAGACCGCGGACATCCGCCTTGTCCGAGCAGGAGATGCCTGCGTAGACTGCGGTGCGCCGCTGGTCTTTATGGGAGGCATTGAAGTCGGGCATGTGTTTAAACTCGGCACCAAGTACACGGAGGCGTTCAACACGCGTTACGCGGACGAGTCGGGTGCAGAGCGACTGATTATTATGGGCTGCTACGGGATTGGCACGTCGCGGATTATCCCTGCAGTGATCGAGCAACTTCATGACGAAGACGGCATTATCTGGCCGATCGCCATTGCGCCTTACCACGTACACGTCGTACCAGTGAACGGACGCGACGAGGAGCAGGCGAGCGTGGCGGACTCGCTCTATCACCGCTTCCTTGCGGCAGGTGTCGACGCACTGATCGACGACCGCGACGAACGCCCAGGCGTCAAGTTCAAAGACGCGGACTTGATCGGGTTACCCGTACGCATCACAGTGGGAAATAAAGTCAAAGAGGGCAACGTCGAACTGAAGATTCGCCGGACCGGCGAAGTGCAAGTCTTACCCATAGAAGAGGCCTTCCGAACAGTTCTTGGTCTTGTGAAGTGACAGGAGGAAATGATCAATGGCCGTCCCGGAGCCGCTGAAACCGCTAGCGACACTTGGTGCTGCCCCAGTGCAGCGTCTTCCGGAAGGAAGTGTTGAACGCGTCGTCGTCCACTTGTCCACAAGGCGGGTGGACGTGTTTTTACCTGCTGTGTTTTCGTCCGAGGCAACTGCTGGGTTTGCGGAGTCACACTCTACGGACGCAGTTGTGGAGGAATTGGCGACTCGGGCGCGCGCTGCAGTTGAACGCAGCGATCAGGTACGGGCCGCCTCTGCCGCCTTATCCTCCGATGGGAGCGCGCTAGTTGAAGTGTTAGCGCCGGTTTGGCCAGAACACCCGAGTCGGGCCCAGTGGGATGCCATGGTCACTGCCCTCGTTGAACGGTTTGTCAGTGACGAGCCGGTGGTCGGTAATTTGCTCCGTCACGCCACTGTGCGCGTCACCGGTCACGACAAGCGCAACAACGGTTCATCGGACTCTGAGGAACCGTCTACGGGTGTCCTGTTTTTGCTTGGCAATGACACAGAGCAGGCGGCGCTCGAGCGCAAACAAGCGGGCATCCGGATCACGCGTATTGCGCAGGAGTCGTTCGGTGTAGACCTTGATGTTCAATTGTCGGTCGATGTGGCGGCTGAGGACCGCGCCAAGGCGCTGTGGGAGCAGCTTCGACAGACGGAGCGCGAACAGGTGCAAGAAGTCATGACGCAGGCGGCTGAAGCAGAAAAACGCAAAGCGGAAGAACCTGCTGCGCCGGAGCGGTCAGGCGGCGGCGAGCGGCCTTGGCGACAGCGCCGGGGTGATGACGTACCACTTGCGCCGATGACTATCGGTCGAATCCCTGATCGGCCAGTTACCCCTATACACGAGATTGTCGACGAAATGCGGTCCGTCATCATCGAGGGGCGCCTGTTCAAATACGAGCAACGCACACTGCCGAGCGGTCGCGTGTTGTTCCAGTTCAACGTGACCGATGACTCTGACTCCATCACCGCGAAGTTCTTTAGCAACAACGACCGTCAAACGGATGCCCTTGCCCCACTTGAGGACGGAGTGTACCTGCGTCTTCAGGGACAGGTACAGTTTGACACGTACTCCAAAGAGATCGTCTTCATGGCTCAGGATATCGCTCCTCTTGACCCGCCGACGCGGGTGGATACGGCTGAAGAGAAGCGCGTGGAACTTCATTTGCACACACCCATGTCCGCGCTCGACGGAGTGACGCCAGTCAAGGACTTTATCAAGACGGCTGCAAAGTGGGGACACCAGGCGATCGCGATCACTGACCACGGGGTTGTGCAGTCGTTTCCGGAAGCGTATAGCTTGGGCAAAAAGCATGGCGTTCAGGTCATCCTCGGAGTCGAAGCGTACGTCGTCGACGATGGAACCCCGATTGTCTACTACACCGACGGCAGAGAACTGAGTGCCGAGACGGAGTACGTCGTGTTCGACACCGAAACGACTGGTCTGAACGCGCGTGAAGACACCCTGATTGAGATCGCGGCCGTGCGTATGAAGGGGAAGAACATCGTTGGCAACTTCGCGACGTTGATTGATCCAAAGCGTGGACTTTCTCCGAAGATCACGGAGTTAACCGGGATCTCGGAAGACATGCTCGTTGGCCAACCGGAGTTGGAAGAGGCTCTGGTCGCTTTTGGCGAGTTTGCAGAAGGGGCCATTCTGGTCGCACACAACGCCGAGTTCGACGTCGGGTTCTTGGCGCAGTGCCGTGCGCGGGTTGGGCTGCCTGTCTGGCGTCCGCCAGTCATTGACACGCTGGCGCTCGCGCGTTCGCTGTACCCGGGTGAGAAGAACTACCGCCTCAAAACCCTCACACAAAAATTCAGCGTCGAACTGGTCAATCATCACCGGGCACTCGCAGACGCGGAAGCGACCGGCAAGGTGTTTGCACATATGCTGGCCGAACTCGAATCGCGCGGTTTGACGGACCTGACAGCAGTTGAGAGCATTGCTGCGACTGCCGACACGTCGAAGGTTCGACCGTTTCATGCGACTGTGCTGGTTCAGAACCAAACCGGACTGCGAAACCTGTATGAATTGATATCGCTGTCTTTGACGCAGTACTTGTACCGTGTTCCTCGCATTCCGCGAAGTGAACTGGTGCGCCGCAGGGAAGGTTTGCTGATCGGCACCGCCTGCCAAAACGGTGAACTCATTCAATCGTTTCTGCGCGGAAAAAGCATAGAAGAGATCGAAGAAGTCTGTCGCTTTTACGACTACCTTGAAATTCAACCATTATCCCATTATGAGAACTTGCTCCGAGAGGAACTGGTTCAGAGCTACGAGAGCGTGCGGGATATGCACAGACAGATTATCGAGATCGCGGCCCGTCTTGACAAACCGGTTGTCGCGACCGGAGATGTGCACTTCCTGAACCCGGCAGACGGCATTTACCGAGAGGTTTTCCTGCAGTCTCAACATGGTGCGGACGCCAGCAAGCAGCCTCCGCTCTACTTGCGGACGACCAATGAAATGCTCGAGGAGTTCCGCTACCTCGGCGATGTGGCGCCTGCGGTTGTGGTCCACAACCCCGCAGCGATTGCAGCTCAAATCGAGGATGTGCGGCCGATTCCAACCGAGTTGTTCACTCCCGTGATCGACGGAGCGGAGGATGAAATTCGCGACCTGTCGTACAGCAAGGCGCGACGGATGTACGGCG
>JAKAXI010000194.1 GCA_021816665.1 Bacillota bacterium
GGGGCATCGTCGTTTACGACGAAGTCCACATGCTGCCTGCGCCTCTGTTCAGACTGGCAGCCGACCTGCAAAGCGCGCGTCGGCTCGGACTCACGGCTACGTTGGTCAGAGAAGACGGCGCAGAAGCCGATGTGTTCAGTCTCATTGGCCCGAAATGCTTCGAGGTGCCTTGGCGCCAACTTGAACAGGCTGGCTACTTGGCTGCGGTTTGTTGCGTACAGGTTCAAGTCCCGCTTGAAGGGGCCCATCGTACAGAGTACATGGATGCCTCAGCACGAGACCAACACAGACTGGCTGCTGAGAACCCGGTCAAGGAAGAAGTGGTGCAGCACCTAGTTCATCAGCACGCGGGGGAAAGTACGCTCATCATCGGTCACTACCTCTCTTCGCTCCAGAGCGTGGCGAAACGTCTGCAGTGCCCGCTCATCACGGGGAAAACACCACAGGACGAGCGCTCTCGGGTGTTTGAGGCGTTTCGCAGGCGCGAGTTGCGGTGTGTGGCACTGTCGAGAGTCGCGAACCTGGCCATCGACCTTCCCTGTGCGAGTGTCGCGATCCAGATATCGGGCCTGTTTGGGTCACGTCAAGAAGAAGCACAGCGCCTCGGACGCTTGCTTCGCCCCGAGAGCGAACAAGGCGTCTTTTACACGCTTGTCAGTTCCGGAACCGTAGAGGAACGAATGGCCACACGACGTCAGTTGTACCTCGTTGAGCAAGGCTACACGTACGAAAGAAAGCATGCGGAGGAAGTCTTACTCCCTGCGCTGACAACGGAAAGGATGGACTGCTGTGAAACTGTCGGAGTGCCTGAACACTGCTGACATCTTAACTTTGCGGAGAATTGCCGAAGGATACGGGTTCACCTGCTCAAAGCATTCGAAACTGGCGCTGATTCAGGAAATCTTGTTCTCCTTCCACAACCGCGCCTTTCTTGACGAGTACTTGCCGCAGTGGCGTAAGGAACGAGAGCAGTTAATGCTGCGCCTGTGCCTGGACAATCGGACCCTGTTCTCCCTTGATGACCTAAATGCTGCCTGTCATGCAGTGGGGAGTCCAGAAGGAACTGTAGACATTGCGGTCGGTCAGGGTTGGCTGTACCCAACCACCCGCTACGCGGGCAGGTTGATGTACTGTATTCCCGACGAACTCCACCAGGCATTGCAAGAGACAATCATTCAAGATTTTTCCACCCACCTGCAGCACAGTGACGATGGTCCTCTGACATATCGAGAAGAAGGCAATGCACTTGCTCGCGACCTCGATGTCTTTCTGGAGTACGTAGCACACCACAGTGTCCGCTTGACCCAAGACGGCAGTATGTACAAGCGAAACCTCATGCAGGTGCTGGAGTTATTGGAAATTCCAGAAGAGCCGTTACGGGGTGGCTGGAGATTCGGTTACGGCCGACGTTTTCACGACTATCCAGACCGACTTGCCCTTCTGTACGATTATGCTTATCAACAGCATTTCGTTGAAGAACTTCCGGAGGGAGTTCTTCAGATTGGCGACAGTACTGAGCAGTGGCAGGGGCAGGGTATGCTCGAACGGCAACGGTCTCTGGTGCGCTTCTATCTGTCCACCTATCGCCGTCCGATTCCACGACTGCCTCAAATCGTCCAGTTAATCGCGAAGGTGGGGCGCGAGTGGGTTCATGCCGAATCGATGCACATCGCCCTGTCGAACCTAGTCAACGAGTACTACTACGACAGCGCAGAACAAGTGTGGCAAGTGCGCATTCTGAAGATGTTGGTACACCTGGGTGTAATTCGGATGGGAACAGATGAATCTGCACAGGAATGGTTTCAAATCACAAAACTTGGTCAACAATTGCTAACACCGGAAGCCATTCCGGCGGTAGAGGACGACGAAGTTGAACGCAGACGAGTCCTGATCGTACAGCCCAACTTTGAAATCGTCGCCACGGCTGACCAACCACTTGTGACGGCTGAGCTCGCCGTGTTCACGGAGTTGCGCCAGTCGGGTGCGATTCGCCTGTATCGTATCACGGAGGAAAGAGTGCAACAGGGGCTTGCTGCAGGAAGGTCGGTGATGAACTGGCTGGAGTTCCTACAAAACCATTCGCAAACACCGATTCCAGGAAACGTGGAAAGAACCTTGGCAGAATGGGAGCGTCAGTTCCTCTCCGAACAACCAAGTCCGGTTGACGGTCCCGCGATCGGATAGCAAAAATAAAAAAACGGGCCGCCCGGAGTTACAGTCGGCAGGAAAATTCAACTTGGCTCACGAATAGAATAAACAAAGAATTCTTATTATTGGTGTCAAACATCCTTCGGACGCCAAGAGACAAGAGGCTGCAGTGCGAGACATGAGCCTTCGTTAGACAGCCCAAAGTCCAACCGAGTAGGGGGGAGACAGCCGTGGGCAGCACAGTGACAGTAGCCGAGAAGAAGCACTTTCTGCGCTGGTTTTTGGCCAACTATCAGCTCCAGAGCCGCGAAGCCGAGATGTTGATTCGGTACATGATGACCCGTGAGAATGTGTTGCGCAGAGTCCACTTTGTTGAGAACTTTCGACAACTGTCACGCGTCATCGTCGTCTCCACTAGTTGTGTGAGCGTTGCACCGTTTCGGTACTACCGACGGAACAAACCGGTTTCTACGGACGTCGAGCAGGCGTTTTTGGACCTATACCAGCACCCGGATGAAGATGTATACGTAGGGCTGTTTTTCAAGGACCGAGCAAACTGCAACGCGTATGCGTCGGTCGTAGAGGAACTCGGGTCGAGCGAACTTGAACCAGCGATGAAGGAGATGGTCGCCCTGCAAGCAGATTGGATCATCGAACAGTCCCTTCGTACCTATCAGAGATTGAAGTTGATGGAGTTGGTCAACGCCGCCCTGGACGCTGGTGACCGAGAAGCATTTTATGAAGCAAGTCGCCAGCTTATAGAGTTTGATGAAGTCGCAGAATCGCCAGTCAGCACAGCCAGTTAATTGAGCAGGACCGCGAGCAGCCGCAGTCGAAATGGACTGCGGCTTTTTCTTTTTGTGTTCCTTTGGCGCACCTGTTACAAACTAGTCCTGATGTGATACCGTGAACAAGTGCCAAAGAGACCAAGGGGGTCAGCCACATGCGTTATTCCCACCTCACGCCACACCAGTTCCGCGCTATATCCAAGTATGTGGACACCGTCTACGTCACGACGTACTCAACCCATGCCCTTGACGCAGCCATCCCACAAGCTTGTGCACAGTGGATTGCAGAAGACATCACTGAACAGGTCGAACAAAGGTTCTCCGGGCGAATTGCGACCATTGAAGCTGGTGCAATTCTGGAAGCGTCCGAATTTTCCCCAACCCTGTTAGCGCGTTTTGAAGATCGGTTCGACTTTCCTGTGCACTGCGGCGTACTGTTAAGCGACCGAATGTTCCGCTCTGAACGCCTCGAAATAGTGTCCGACTTCAACACGCCCTGGGTGATTCTAGACTGGTGGCAGTGGTTACAGAAACGGGTTGACGAGACGCGTCTAACTGACGCCTGGATGTTCTTGGCACACGCGCACCAGACATATCCGGGCTCGCGTGAACACCGGTCGCTTGGATTGGAGCAACGCGTGGCCACTGAAATGACGCGTCAAGGCCAGACGCTGCTGCAGCGCCTGGTGGATTGGAACGACAACGAAATTCACACTTTGTGGGGCCGCTTAACCCACGACTTCTCGCCCAATTCAGTTGGTTAAACTGCGGTCCTGTCAATCCGCCAAGTGTCCGCGTTACGACCGGCTTGCACGCGCAGGATGCTCGGGGGGGGAGTCGTATGTAAATCCTTCTCCAAGCACCTCATGGACGTTGTTGATCACGACAAACGCATACGGGTCTGCCTCGGCTACGATTCGCTCCAAGCGTATAACTTCCTCCCTCGGCACCACGCAGTACACAACTTGCCGAGTGGTCCCAGTATACCCGCCTTTGGCTTCAAGCAGTGTTGTCCCACGTTCGAGATGGGTGTGAATGGCGTCAGCAATGGTGGCCGAATGGTCGGAGATAATGGTCACCGCTCGGCCAGAGCGCACTCCTTCAATCACAAAGTCAATGACGCGACTTGAGACAAACAGCGCAACTAGCGAGACCATCGCAGTCTGATGCCCGACGACAACCGCAACCAACCCTAGTACGACAACGTCGATGGCGAACAGGGTCTTCCCCATGTCGATTCCCCGATAGTGCCGAATCAAACGCGCGACGATATCGACACCGCCAGTCGTTGCCCCGGTGCGAAAAATGACGCCTAAACCGGTCCCCGTCACTACGCCGGCATACAGCGCTGCCAGCAAAGGGTCATTAGTGGGAACTTGTAAGTGTGAAGTCACTCCTGTAAAAAGCGATACGGCACCTACACCGACCGCTGTTTTGATAATGAACTCATGCCCGAATACCCGCCACCCGGGAATCAGCAAGGGTAGGTTGAGGAGGAGAAAGGTCAGCCACAGCGGCCACCCAAACTTGTACAAAAGCACGACGGAGACGCCGACAAGACCGCCTTCAGCGAGGTGGTTTGCGACCAGGAACGCATTGAGTCCAATCGAGTAAATCAATGCCCCTGCCAAAATTGACCCCCAATGTACGACTGATTTCCACATCCGCACCGCTCCACCTCTGCGACATCATTGTGCCTTATTATCGCATGAAGCCGGGACTGGAAACCACTTCAGGCATCCGGAAGCTCGGCTCGTGGCCAAAGAAGTGCGGCTAGCATGGTCAAACTCGCCCAGCC
>JAKAXI010000195.1 GCA_021816665.1 Bacillota bacterium
CCTCCGAGCGGTCTTCCACCAGCTGCATGACTGCGTTGTTGCACACCGCGCTGATTTCGATCAGCGTCTTCAGAACTGGCCGTTTCGCAGGCGCGATGGGCTGGTCTTCAAACACGAACTCACCGACCGGGTTATACCCCGATCCGGAGACACGATACCAGTTTCCATCTGCCCACACGCGCTGGACGGTCATGCGATTCTGCGTCAAGGTCCCGGTTTTGTCTGAGCAGATCACGGTCGCACAACCAAGTGTCTCCACAGATGGCAGTTTGCGGACAATGGCGTTGCGCTTAATCATGCGCTGTACGCCAAGCGCAAGCGCAATCGTGACAATCGCCGGGAGACCTTCGGGAATCGCTGCAACTGCCAGGCTGACGCCAGCCAGAAACATTTCGTACAGTTTGTGCCCGTGCATAACCCCAGCAACTACAACCAGCAAAGTAATCCCAAGAGACACCCACACGAGCACCTTGCCGAGTTGGTCGAGACGCTGCTGCAGCGGTGTGAGCGACTCCTCAGACTGCTGCATGAGGTCCGCGATCTTGCCCATCTCTGTGCTCATACCTGTCTCAGTCACGAGGACCTCGGCTTTGCCGCGCGTAACCATCGTCCCCATGTAGACCATGTTGATCCGGTCGCCGAGGGCTGAAACTGGGTCGACGTACGCGCTCGCCTGTTTGCTCACTGGCACAGACTCCCCAGTCAAAGCGGACTCTTCCACGTCGAGCCCATGTACCTGGATGACGCGGCCGTCCGCAGGGACGCGGTCACCGCCTTCAAGCAACACCACGTCACCAGGTACCAAGTCTCGAGCCGCCACCACCACGACTTGCCCATCCCGACGGACATGCGCCATCGGCGCGGTGAGTTCACGCAGTGCGGACAGTGAACGTTCCGCGCGCACCTCCTGTACGAACCCAAGAATGCCGTTGAGGACAATGATGGCGATAATCGTGATCGCATCGGTGTACTCACCGAGCAGTCCGGAAATGAGCGTGGCCGCGATCAGCACGATGATCATGAAATCGCGAAACTGATTGAAGAAAACGGTCAAGAGGGACACTTGTTTCCCCTCGGCGAGCTGGTTCAGACCGTGTTTGGCTCGTCGTTCTCGAACTTGTTCCTCGGTGAGCCCGGACGGTGCGGATTCGAGCAGCGAGAGACAGTCCTTGACGGCGAGCGAGTGCCAGTTCTTTTCCACAGGAGCCACCCCTTCACACCAACTTGTCTCGTAATTTCTATGCTTGGTCACCTGCGAAAATGTCCAAGCCAA
The DNA here is from genome assembly GCA_021816665.1 of Bacillota bacterium. GTDB lineage: Bacteria > Bacillota > Bacilli > Alicyclobacillales > Alicyclobacillaceae > Alicyclobacillus_L. The sequence goes on from JAKAXI010000195.1 coordinate 1,274, forward strand.
CCTGAACGAGCGCTCCATTGCTCAGATGTGGCGGGGTGGCTATACTCAGAAGGAACTTGACAAACCGTGCTTGAGCGGACATGAGACCAGAGCAAAGCATGGTGGCAGGTCAGAAGGATGTGAAGCAGTGTGGATGGATTCGCCATCGCAGCGTTGGCAAAGGAATGGCAGAGACGGCTAGTGCCCGCAAGAATTGAGAAAATACACCAACCGAGTGCGCGCGACATTGTCCTGACCGTCCGCACCCGCGGCGAGAGTGAACGGCTTCTCCTGTCCGCACACCGGCAGGCTCCGCGCGCGCACGCGCTGTACGGTGCGCGCCCTGGGAATCCAGAGGAACCGCCGATGTTTTGCATGCTACTGCGCAAACGACTGGAGTCCGGACGACTTGTGGACGTTCGACAGCAAGGAACCGATCGGGTGCTCGAGTTGTCTGTAGAGGCAGTGAATGAACTTGGCGACCTGGTGCGTTATGTCCTTGTGCTCGAAGTGATGGGAAAACACAGCAACCTCATCTTGTGCACCAGTGACGAGAGTGGGCGACCTGACCAGGTCATCGACAGCATTGTTCGCGTTCCCCCGCAGCTGAGTCGCGTCCGGCCAATTTTGCCAGGAGTCGATTACGAACCCGCCCCACCTCAGCAGAGAACGCCTGCAGCGGCGGTTGACGAAGCGGCAATCTCCGCGCTAAATCTTGCAGGGCACGGGGCCAAAGAACGTATTCGAACGCTGTGTGGGCTCGTTGCCGGGATGGGGCCCACGACAGCCCGCGAAGCCCTCTACCGCGCCGGACCAGAACTTGCCGCAAGCCGCGTCGCTGAGGTTGTACTACAGCTCGACAAGGCAGTCCGAACGGAGACAGAACCCGCGTCGGTCGGTCTCGACGAACTCGGGCGAACTGTCGCCGCTGCCCCGTTTGCCTTGACGTCGTACGCGGGGATGCTCGAGATGCCGTCGTTTGACGGTGCGCTCGACACTTTGTATAAGGAAATGATGCTGCAACAACGCCTGTCCAATCTTGCGGCAGACTTGTCAGCCCGCGTCGCGGAACAAATTGACCGCGTGCGCGGAAAACTGGAGAAAGTGACTCAGATGCTCAGGGACAACCAGGACTATGAGTCATCGCGGATCGCAGCAGACTTGTTAACAGCCTACGCGCACGCAGTCGAGAAGGGGCAGTCACAGGTCACACTGCCGAATTTTTACGATGACGACCGTCCGCTCACGATCCCCCTCGACCCTGGACAGAGCGCGATCGAAAACGCACAGCGCTACTATCGACAGAGCAGTAAGAAGAAGCGCTCCCTGCCGATTCTGGAGTCACAGCGCTCGCAAGCCGAGCAGGACTTCGACTATCTCGAAGGCGTCCGGAGTCAAATCCAGGATGCGAGCCCCGCGGAACTCGAGGAAATCCGCGAGGAACTAGTGAAAGAAGGTTTCGTCAGCGCAGCGCGCCGCCGCAACGGACGCGGAAAGTCCGGGAAGACAGACCGACGGTCGGAAGCCCCTGGTCTTGTGAGCAGCGACGGGATGACCATCCATGTCGGCCGTAACAATGCACAAAACGACCGCCTGACGTTTCGCAGGAGCCAATCGGAAGACTTGTGGCTGCACGTAAAGGATGCCCCGGGGTCGCACGTCGTGATCTCGACAAACGGGCAGCCTGTACCTGAGTCCACACTGCACGAAGCTGCTTTACTCGCCGCGTATTTCAGCAAGGCCAGAGACTCCGCGAACGTTCCGGTCGATTGTACTCAGGTAAAGCACGTGTGGAAACCGTCTGGGGGGCGGCCCGGACTCGCTTTGTACGATCATTACAAAACTCTGTTTGTCACCCCCGACCGCTCACAGCTGAGCGTCCTGCTCCAAAGGCTCGAGCGACGGCAGGGGCCAGCCGTCAAATAAATTACCTTGCCTGTCCGCGAGTTCCCTGCGTAGACGCGCCACCTCGTCGTGACTGAGGTCAAGACGCCACCCGTACCACAAGGTACGAGCTACGTCGCGGCGCTCGGCATGCAGCGCAATGAGCACTGCGAGTATCCAGACCCTGCGCGCGTTCGGTACATCCTGCGCGCGCGATTGCCACCACGCGCAAAAACGGGCTGCATCTTGTACGGAAGCCACGCGGACAAAAGCCTTCCACAGCGATAGATAGCTTAAAAGCGCCTGCCATGCGTCGTCGCGCGAAAGCGCGGACAGTGTCGCGTTAAGTTCGTTCGGCATCAGAAACCCTTCCAGCAGGGTACCAGCCGTACTAGGCTGAGCGTGAAACGCATTCTCACCGATGACGTGGACAACCTGCCAGGTCCGCAGGCAAAACGTCTGCCCTCTCCCATTCGTTTTCGCCGCGAAGAGGCCTAACTGATACAGACGGTCTGCGACTGCCTCGACGTAGTACGTTTGCCCCTCCGTAAGTAAGTGGCTGAACACAATCTGACGGTACGCCTGCACCACTCGTTCTGCGATGGGCCAGGCACACGCTTGAAGATAGGCGTGACCTTGTTGGTGAAGAGCGTTGAGCGCCCCATGCAGGAGTCCCGTTTCGCGCTCTTTAATCGCGACACCGACAATTTCTACCCATTGGTCGACGACGCTTTTGTGTACCGCCAGCAGCGGGTCCTCGTCCGATTGCGGTACTGGGAGGCTCGTCGCCGTGAACAACATCGCTTCTGTGCATCGCTGACCAGTGACAGAGTCATTGACAGATGCGGCACGCTTGGCTATGTCACAGATCTGCTCGACGCTTTCGAGTGCTGAAGGCCAGCGATGACGACGACACGCCCGGGCAAAATCACGCAGGATGAGCCCGATGATGCGCTCCGGCTTGAGAAGCTGCACGACCGCGTACATATAAATGATGAGGCTGATGAAACAGATGATGACGAGCACGAGGTCCGCGCTCATCTCCGGTCGTAACGGTTGTGGCAGCGGGTCGTTGACCGGGTCACGAATTTTTGCCATCAGGAAAAAACTGTGCATGATGGTCACAAGGTAAAAGGTGAATAGTGACGCGTTATAGGGTAACCGTACAAAAAAGTCCAGTACTCGATGTGTGTAATTGCTGGCTGTCAACTGGATGGCGACGAGAATAATGGAGATACACAGAGCCAGAATGGTCGACAGGGAAGAGACGATGGTGTTGAGGTAGTTGCGAGCCGTGTCCGTATCCCCTGAAAATAAATTGGGCGGGCGGAGAAACACTACGAGAATAATCACACCTGACAGGAACAGGTGAAAGACCCACGACGACACAACAAAGCGCGCACGGTCGGCAACCGCGCGCGACCAATTCACAGTATCCATTGCGGGCATAGCGCCCCCTCGCTTTCCGCCCATGTTTACAAGAAACCCAAGTCCGGGCCCCTTTCCATCGTGCCCAGTCTGATTTAATATGAAACGGGTAGTTCCGGTCCCTTCTGCAGGGGAATCCGGGCTCGTGAGATCGG
>JAKAXI010000196.1 GCA_021816665.1 Bacillota bacterium
ACGATGCGTTTCCCGATATCTCCGATACATCAGGGGAAGGATGGAGGTACGACACAAATGGTCGATGTTGTGCTGCAGCAGGCCGACGACATTCGGGACTTTTTCCGGATGAACCAGAAGCGGTTTGCTGAGTTGTTGGAACAACAGGCGCCTGCGACGTTTCAGGTTGTTGCCGAATCCAAATTTGTCACCAAACAGGACCTGCTCGATCACGCCTACCAAATTACCGAGTTAGTCCACGAGGGACTCACCCAGGATATCGTCGAGTTCGCACAGGAGCGCGGCATCGCCTGGGCAAAGTCGGATATCCCAATCATCTCGAAAATGGAATGGTTCTACGCACTGCGCAAGGTGATTTGGATCTTCCTTGAAAGGTACTACGAACCCAAGAACGTTGACGCCGCCAGCGTTTTCGCGATTGCAGACCGCACATCCGAGGCGCTCGATACTTTCATTATTCATTTCAACGTGAGTTTTACGAAATACCGAGAAGAAGTGCTGAACACGCAGAAGGCGATGATTGCGGAGTTAACAGTACCGGTCATTCCTTTGTTGGACGGGATTGGCGTGCTCCCGGTTGTCGGCACACTGGACAACGCGAGGTTGCAGTTGATCGAGGAACGGCTCCTTCCGCAACTGCACGCTAGCGGTATGAGAAAAATCTTCATTGACCTGTCTGGAACATTGACAGCAGATGACCTTGAGATCAGCCATTTGGACCGTATCTTTCTAGGTGCCACCCTACTTGGATGCGAGGCTGTATTTACTGGTATGAATGCGAGGACCGCACGACAGCTATTGCATGCAGACAGCGACTTGGCGAAACGGATCAAGGTCGAGGCAACCTTGCAGCAAGCGCTTCAAAACGCGCTTCAAAACGCCCTTCACAGTAAGACCCCTGTGGTGGGATTGCAAGTGTGAGGCGTGAAAGGTGGACCCCCGCGCCAGCCAGCGAAGGGGGTTTCAGGAACCCATCGAGGGGATGGCAACCCCTCCTTTTCTAATACACCAGTTAACGTGACACTTCTCATTCCCACCGATGTACCGCTGTCCACGACTTCATCCCATCCGTGGTCCTCTCCAGTACGAAACCTGGATTCTTGAACATGTCGTGGACCAAGGCGTATCCGTCTTTGGCGTTCAACATGGACACCCAGTTGGCCTCCACCACGTCTGGCTGAGTCAGGTTAGATGGGCGCCACGTCTGCCCGCCATCGGATGTCATCAAGAGCGGGCCACGACTCTCCCAGATGTACGCCTCGGCTGACTGACCAGGGACGACGTCAATCCCCTCCGCATAGCCTGCGGACGAAAGCCTCTGCGACCCACCGTTCGAGCCCATGCTCGCGTTCACGATCGAGTGCCACGTCTTCCCGCCATCACTCGTCCCCAGCAGCCCTTTCGGCTGCTGTCCAGCGCCTGGCTCGCCGGTTTCGAGCAGCATGCCGTGTGTGGCGTCGGCGAATGAGACGGAGGTCGCTGACCCACCACCCGCACCTGGCAACGCGCTTCCCGCGCTGCTCGCTGGCGCGGGCAAGGTTTGCATGCTCCACGTGCGCCCACCGTCGTGTGTGTACAGAAGTTTGCCGTCCCACATCCCGGACGAAGTCACGGCCCAACCGTCTGTGCGTGACACGAAGTCGAGGCTCGCGAGCGACTTGTCGGCAAGGTGGGTGAAGTGCCCGCCGCCGTCTGTCGAGACGAGCAGTGTCCCTTTAGAACCTGGAGTCCCGGCTCCGAGCCCTACATCCACCCACAGTGTGCTGCCCACTGCGTCGACGGAAACGGCACCGTTCCCGCCTTGATAGATCTCGCTCCATTGCTGGCCGCCATCGGTGGTCTTGTACACCCGGCCGATGTCCACTTCACCGTTTCCGAACGATCCGCTTAGGTACCCAATTTTGTCGGAGACAAAGGCAATCTCTGCAGGCGTGAACTGGGGTGGGGCAGGTTGCGGCGCCTGACCGGGTGTCGCAGGACCTCCAGTGACGTAGACCTTTATCATCTGTTGGCGCCACGTATTGCCCCCGTCCACTGTCTCCCACAACACTGGCGGAAAGGACGTCTGGTTGGAAGCAAAGGCGAAGCCGATGCTCGGTGTGACGAATTGCAGTTGCACATCAGACCCAAGCATCTGCGAAACGGCAGGGAGTGTACTCCAGCTTTGCCCACCGTTCGTAGTCTGCCACATCTGCGGCTGGTTGGGCGACCACGGCGCGGTGGTCACCCAGCCGTCGGACGGGTTCAAAAAGTCATTCGCGACCGGTTTGCCTGTCTGCAGGGGTGCAGACGTGGCTACTGCCTGCCCGCTGCTATTGACGTGCAGGACTACCAGCAAGTTCTGGTTCTGCCCCTGGTATTCAACCGGGATCGAGACAGAGCCGCTTGTGCTGAAAGTTGGTCGGAAAGTGGTGACAAGCGTGCTCGCGTCGGCAGCCGGGACCGGCACCGGGACAGAACTCCACATCTTGCCGCCATCCGTGCTGCGCATGAGGAATCCTTTTCCGTTCACAAGGGCCGGGCCCGTCATCCAGCCGACGCCGGACGGGCTGAAAGAAAAGACAGCGTCTCCGTAACCAGGGACAGAGCCGAGCTGTCCGTTCGGGTTCGTCCCCGCGACGAGCTGCCACGTCTTTCCCCCATCATTCGAGTGAAACAGGTGATAGACGGACTGGTGCATGGCGATGCCGTTGTCAGTCACGAGCCAACCGGCTGAACCATTGACCAAGTGGAAGTACGACACCATCGTGTCGCTGGTGCTCGCGGTGCCGAGCAACGTCCACGTCTTGCCGCCGTCGGTCGTCACGTAGGTGTTCACGCCGCCCACAGTCGCGTCTGCCACGAACAGTGTGCTGTCACCGGCCGGAGACAGGGGCAACGTGATCCCGTTCTTCCCCGATACCTGGAACGGCAGCGGCACCCGTGTCCAGACCGTGCCGCCGTTCGTCGACCTCCACAGAGCCTGCTGCCCCCCGGCCGTTCCAGTCGCCCAGCCGTCCTTCGGAGATACCATGTCCACCGAGACGATATTGGCCGCTGAGGGATTCGCTGACGGCGAAGACCCAGGGCCGGACACGTTGTTTGCGCTAGCCGAGTGGTTTGTGTTCGTCGAGTTGCCCGACTTCGCGATGTGGGACGACGGGTTTGTGCCGTGACTTGCCGGGCTGGAGCCGGTCGTAACTGGTGCGCCGCACCCAGCCACAAGCAGGAGTCCTGGCGTGATGACCGCGGTGATAAGACTCGCTGTGCGTTGACGCGGGTGTTTTGATGTCGGGATCGACTCAAGTGCTCCGAACGGTTGTCGCTGCAAGGGAACACTTCCTCCACTGCGCTTATTTGTTGATTTGACGAAGCGAAGCCGGAAGATGTGTCACGTGTCAACTTTGCTGGGTGATTTGCCACGACGTGTAGTAAAATAGACTGGGGTGGTGACGCGAATGGAAAAAGAAAGTCTCCGCGAGCAAGTGCTCTTCATTCTTCAGGAGAGGGGTCCATCTGGACTCGCCGAGGTGTGTGGCGTTCTGCGTGAAGAGCGTCAAATTTCCATGAGCGCTGTGCAGACGGTACTCAATCGTCTGGTTGATCAAGGAATCGCAGTCCGCACGGGTACGAGGCGGCACTACTTATATGAAGTGAAACCAACGGAAGAGTCGGCACGCCAGCGAGCAGCCCAGGCTGCCATTGACCTGCTGTCCCAGTCTGGCGACTTAGGACTGGCACACTTTGTGGACACCATCGAGCGCATCAAGCCAGAGACGATCGAAAAGCTTGAGCGACTGCTCGAACAGCGTCGCACGAAGAAGGAGGCCGAACATGAACAGCCGTAGTTTCAAACGGATGGATGTTCGGTCGGAAAGTCTGTCACAGGTACGAGCCTGCCCGAAGCGAGTGCAAACGTTCACCTCAGTGCGTTCCCTTTGCATCTTGGTGCGAGGTTATACATATTCGCTGTTGGGCTTGGTAGCGGCATTGGCGATGGCAGGGGCAACAGGGTTTGTGCTTGTCAGCTCGATTCGTCATTTATTGTGGCTGCACATGATGCCGGCAAAATCCGGAAGTTTCATAGAACTGTGGCTGTGGGTGATCACCGTCCTCAGCGCGGGTGCTGCGATGGTGTTTTGGTACAGGCTTGTTCGTGCGGTCGTTCGATGGCAACAGCGCCAACGCAGCTTTGACGAAGTTCTGCGTCCACAACTAAAAGACCTCTCTGAGAGGCTACCGATACCACGCGCTATATCGCCGCTCGCACGGTGGTATCTGTTAGAGGACAGTCGGTCTGCAGCCTTCACCTGTGGCCTGTTGCGCCCCGCGGTCGTGCTCTCGACGGGCCTGCTTCAGACGCTTGACGAGCAAGCCCTGGTGGCCGTTATGCACCATGAAGCGGCACACGCAAAGTCTTATGATCCGCTGCAGCAGTCCTTGCTGTGGGTTCTTCGTGATGCTTTCGGACCGCTCGGGATGGACGCGCTCTACAGTCGCTACCTCATTCGGCGGGAGATTCTGGCGGATGAAGCTGCACTGGTGGCTTTTGGCGGGGACGATGTACCACTGTTGTCTGCCCTGTTGTCCACTGCTACCGGACAGGGGTACCCGGAAGTGGAAACGTGGTCTGCGGGACTAACTGGGCTGGTGGAGGCGCGGGTTGAGTTTTTAGAAACAGGACGTGCTCCTCAGCTGTTCGACACGTCAATGCGCAATAGGATGTTGAAAAATGC
>JAKAXI010000197.1 GCA_021816665.1 Bacillota bacterium
CAAAGCGTGGGGTCGGGCAGACCACAATTGACAAGTTGCAGGCGTTTGCGAACACTAACGGCCTGTCTTTGTGGGATGCGCTGGCACACGCGGGGCAGGTTGCGGTGCGCGGGAAGATCGCGGCTGCGCTCGGCTCGTTTGTCGAGTTAATCGAGCAACTGTCGCAAATGAAGTCGTTTCTGACTTTGACGGAGTTAACCGAGGAGTTGTTCAAGCGCTCCGGGTATCGGGACGAATTGAAGGCGGAAAAGACGCTTGAGGCGGCGGGGCGCGTCGAAAACTTGGACGAGTTCCTGTCTTTGACGCAGGAGTTTGACGCAGGTTGGAGAGGCGAGACCCAGGACGGCGCGCTCGAGGCGTTCCTCACTGAGACGTCGCTTGTCGCCGACACCGACCTGAACGCCGGCAGACCCGTTGAAGTGCAAACGGATGCCGACGAAGTCGTCTTGATGACGTTGCACAGTGCAAAGGGGCTCGAGTTTCCGACCGTGTTTCTGGCCGGGATGGAGGAAGGAATCTTCCCACACAGCCGCTCGCTTGGCGCCGACTCGGAGATGGAAGAAGAACGGCGGTTGTGCTACGTCGGCATCACCCGTGCAAAACAGAAGCTGTACCTGACCACGTGCGCGTCCCGGATGATCTTCGGCGAACACCGGCACTTTACCCCGTCGCGATTCCTCGACGAGATGCCTGCGCACCTGGTCGAGCGCGAAGGCTCCGAGTGGCGCCAAGCGTACACAGAACGCAGCGACTCGTTGCGGCGCGAGTGGCAACCGCGCCCGGGGTCGTCCGGTCGCGGCACAACGGTCGCCATTCAAGGGGCTGCGCACAACGCATCTGCGAGAAGCAAAGGCAACAGCCAACGTGCGCCGGGAAGCAGTCAAGACAGCGTCGTTCAGTTCAGCAGAGCGACCCGCGGGGGCGCAGCGGGATCGACACAACCGGCTGATTACCGCGCAGGCGACAAAGTCGTGCACCGGAAGTGGGGCGTCGGCACGGTGGTGGAGGCGAAAGAGAGCAGCGGCGACCTCGAACTCGCGATTGCCTTTGCCGCACCGACTGGACTGAAGCGACTGATGGCACAGTTTGCCCCGATCGAAAAGCTGGAGCCGAAGGAGGATCACGAAGCGTGACCGAACCGAGCGCACGCGTCAAAGAACTGCGAGATTTGATTGCGTACCACAACCGGCGCTACTACGAACTGGACGAACCGTCTATCACCGATGCGGAGTGGGACGCACTCATGCGTGAGCTCATCGCGCTGGAGGCGGCTCATCCACAGCTCGTGACGGCAGACTCCCCGACCCAACGCGTCGGTGGACAGCCAGCCGAAGGGTTTGCCAAGGTGGAACACGAGGTTTCCATGCTCTCCCTCGGCAATGCATACAGCGCGGACGACATGCGCGAGTTTGACGCGCGCATTCGCGAGGCGGTCGGTGCCGTGCACTACGTGTGTGAGCTGAAAATCGACGGGTTGGCGGTGTCGCTGCGCTACGAAGGCGGGCGGCTCGTGCGTGGCGCCACGCGCGGAGACGGGCAGGTCGGGGAAGACATCACGATGAACATCCGCACCATCCGAAACGTGCCGTTGCAGTTGCCGGAATCGATCGACATTGAGGTGCGGGGGGAGGCCTATATGCCGAAACCCGCTTTTCGACGACTGAACGAGGCGCGCGAGGCAAACGGCGAGAGCTTGTTTGCGAACCCGCGCAACGCGGCAGCGGGCTCGCTGCGCCAGCTCGACCCTCGTGTCGCAGCCAACCGCGGCCTCGCCGTGTTTGTCTATACCGTCGTGGAGGCAGAGCGCTTTGCAGACACGCACAGCGGGGCGCTCGCGTACGCCGGCCGCCTCGGGTTCTCGGTCAACAGCGAGTCGCGGACGTTTGATTCGATCGACGACGTGATTGCGTTTATCGAGAGTTGGGGCAGTAAGCGGCACGACTTGCCGTACGCGACGGATGGCATGGTGATCAAAGTCGACAGCCTCGCGCTACAGGAGCGGCTCGGCTTCACAGCCAAGAGCCCGCGCTGGGCGATCGCGTATAAGTACCAAGCCGAACAGGCGGAGACTGTGTTGCGTGACATCGAGCTGAGCGTCGGCCGGACAGGTGCAGTCACCCCAACTGCTGTATTCGATCCCGTCCAACTTGCCGGGACGACCGTCTCACGCGCATCCCTTCACAACGAAGACTTTATACGTGACAAAGACATTCGGTTCGGCGACACAATTGTTGTGCAGAAGGCGGGCGACATTATCCCGGAAGTCGTCCGCACCCTGCCGGAGATGCGAACGGGCGTGGAGGCGCCGTTTGTCTTTCCACACGAGTGTCCACAGTGCGGCGCGCCGCTCGTGCGCTTGCCGGAAGAAGCTGCGTGGCGCTGTGTGAACCCGGCATGCCCAGCGCTCATTCGGGAGAGCCTGATTCACTTTGCGTCGCGCGACGCGATGAACATCGAAGGCCTCGGCGAGCAGTGGGTCGCGCAGCTGCTTGAGCATCAGTTGATCCACGACGCGGCAGACCTGTACGACTTGACGCAGGCGCAACTCGTCACGCTCGACCGCATGGGCGAGCGCTCTGCGGCGAATTTGCTTGGCGCCATTGCTGCGAGCAAGCAAAACTCACTCGAGAAGTTGCTGTTCGGGCTAGGCATTCGCCTTGTCGGCGAGAAAGCAGCGCGCACCCTGGCGAAGGAGTTTGGCACGCTCGAATCCCTCATGCGGGCGGCATCTGAGGAACTGCAGACTGTCCCTGAGATCGGCCCAAAGATGGCGGACAGTATCGTCGCGTACTTTGCGACCCCTGGCGCCCAGCAGTTGATTGCCCGACTCGTCGCCGCTGGCGTCAACACCGCGTTCATCGCGCCACGGGTGCGCGGTCGGGCAAGTACTGCCGCGATTGCTACTGGTGACGCCCTCCAGGAGGCGGGACCGGAAACTGAGGGGGTGCCAGCCGGCGATGGTACGGCGGGGTCGGCTGAACCACTCGGCGACGGCGCTTCTTGGTTTACGGATAAAACCTGTGTGCTGACCGGGACGCTTTCCGTGATGGACCGCAAACAAGCCGGTGAGTGGATTGAAGCACTCGGGGGAAAAGTAACAGGGAGCGTAAGCGCCAAAACGGACGTGGTAATCGCCGGAGACAAGGCTGGTTCAAAACTGACCAAAGCCGAGAGTATTCGCGACTCAGGGCAAAATGCGAACCTTGTAATTCTGAACGAGGAGCAGTTTATTGCGTTACTGCGGTCGGAGGGCGTGGAGATGTAACGTTATGGGCGCTTGCTACGTCTGTACACTATGTGTCCGGCAGGCGCGGCTCTATCTGCGTGTCGCCGCAGCCTGACCGGGCATACAGTGGGTTCTGTCACTGGCGTCCGCGAATGAACTCGGCCACCGTGTACTTCTCTTCGGCCTTTGCGTGAAACCATGTGACCCGTGTAGACAAGCGACCGATGGCAATGAGGAGCGGAACGCCAATGACGCAACCGATAATGAGTTCGTTGTTCGTCACCATGGACATCATCTCCTTCCGTCCGAATGGGTGCAGGCACGCGCCTAGTCTCACCTTATGAGACGACAGCCTCAGTCATGCCGCGTCGGTGCACGATTTGTGCGTCCAGAGGGTGTCTTGTGTGCTCATCAGACTCTGTTATAATAGGGTCGGTTAGCTTCGTCCATTGGTGGATTAAGCGCTGTTTAGTCTGAAGTCCTTAGAACGGTTGGTCGCGGCGTTGTCCAAGGGTCCAGTACCGTGCAGGACGGAGGTTCTCCATTCATGTTTCATCCCTGGTATTATGTTTTGAGTTTCTTTATCGCATTTTTCCTTGTGTACGTAACCGTCCCATACATCCGGAAACTCGCCATGCGAACTGGATTTGTTGACCGGCCGAACCAGAGGAAAATTCACACTGAGCCGATTCCACTGCTCGGCGGTTTGTCAATGTACGTCAGCTTCGTTGTCACTGCGGGGTTAATGGGGCACGCGGGGAAGACGTTTGACGGGATAGCCATCGGTGGGCTCGTCATCTTCGCTGTGGGCATTTTCGACGACTTCTACAAGACGCGTGGCAAGGACTTCAAAGCCTGGCCGAAGTTTTTGATGCAGATTGTCGCTGCGCTCGTGCTGATTGCCTTTGGCACCCGCATCGAAGGCGTCAACTTGCCGTTCCACCACGGATTTTTCACGTTCCCGGTCTGGCTTTCCGTACTCGGGACCGTCTTCTGGGTCGTAGCGATTACGAATATGATTAACTTCCTTGACGGTGTCGACGGTTTGGCGTCTGGCCTCTCTGCGATTTCGGCGATGACGCTGTTCTTTATCGCCCTCTTGAAAGGGCAGGCGGCGATGGCGGTGTTTGCCGTCGTGCTGATGGGTTCCACGCTTGGATTCCTGCGCCACAACTTCTACCCGGCGCGCATCTTTATGGGTGATGCCGGCGCGACCTTCCTTGGCTATGTCCTTGCCGCGATCGCTGTGGATGGCGCCTTCAAGAGCGCCACGCTCGTCTCTCTGGTGGTCCCAGTGCTTGCGCTCGGAGTGCCAATCCTGGACACCATCTGGGTCGTGATCAAGCGTTTCCGCGACAACCGTCCCATTTACGTCGCTGACAAGGGCCACACCTTCCACATGTTGATGAAATCTGGACTGAGCCAGATTCAGACGGTTGCGTTCCTGTACCTCGTCGCTGTCTGCTTCTCACTCGCCTCAATCATCGT
>JAKAXI010000198.1 GCA_021816665.1 Bacillota bacterium
CATGGCGAACTTCGGGTTCTCTTACCTGATGTTCTTGTCTGGACTGGAATTGGACTTCGACCTCATCTTCCAGCGCACTCCAGGAAGCGGGAGGCCCGCTTGGCTTCGCGGTCTCGCCTTCTTTGTCATCACAACCGTGATTTCGTACGCGGTCGCGTTTGTTTTGCTTGCCGTCGGGTGGGATCAGCATCCCTTTGTCATTGGGCTTGTCCTCAGTACGACGTCGACAGGCATTCTTTTGCCGGCGCTAAAGGAAAAAGGCTGGGTGAGCGACCCGTTTGGCCAACAACTGATGGTGTTTGGCCTGATCGCGGACATGATTACACTCCTGGCTATCACAGCCTACGTCGCGCTTCACACCCACGGCAACGGCTTCAGTGTGCTGCTCGTGATGGTACTGTTGATGATCTTTGTCGTGCTCTACCGGTTACTTCGCTTTGTCGCAAACACTCGCGGCTTTCGTACCATCGAGAACGCAACCAGCGAAATGGGGTTGCGCGGAGCCTTCGCCCTGATTTTGTTGTTTTTGGCGCTGTCCGAGACGCTCGGCACGGAAGTCATCGTCGGCGCGTTCCTGGCAGGGGCCATTATCTCCCTCTTGTCAGAGCGCCACTCTCAACTCACTGCCAAACTGAACTCCATCGGCTATGGATTCTTGCTGCCGATCTTTTTTGTCAACGTCGGCATGCAGTTCAATGTGAAGTCCCTCGATGTCAATCCTGTGTTTTGGATCACGATGGCCGTGATGCTCATCACCATGTTTCTCAACAAAGTGCTTCCGGCAATGTATTTTTTGCGCACTTATCCTGTCCGCCAACGGTTTGCAGGCGGCATGCTGCTCAGTTCACGACTCAGCCTGATTATCGCAGCGAGCCAAATCGCTGCACAAATAGGTGCATTGAGTCGACCGACAGCAAACGGGTTAGTGCTGCTGGCGATTGTCTCGAGTCTGGTTTCTCCCGCAGCGTTCAACCGTCTAATCAGGCGCTTCAGACCTGTGCAACCGACGTCGGCCCCGGCTACAGAGATTACACTGGACACCAGTACGTTGCCGGAAGGCTGGGTGATTGGCAGTGTCGAGGTTCGATCACGCAACTTCGACAACATCCCAATGCGAGCGCTCCGCCTTCCGCAAGACGTGTTGTTTGTCTCGATTATCCGCGGCGACGAGCGTATTATTCCCCGTGGCCACACGACGTTGGAGCAGTTCGACGTGGTTCAAGTGATGGGCGACCCCGAGTCGATCTACCATATTCGCACACAGCTTGAGGGTTAGCCTTCGCGATTGACGAGTTCGACGGTCTGCTCCAGCGGACGAGGACGCTGACGCGCCTGACGAATGAAGGCGATTTTGAACCACAAGAACCTGAGGACAACCAGTCGGTACAGCTTGCCCCTTTTCTCTTCGTGGTTTGGTTTACCGCTCAGTAGTTGACGTTTCTTGGCTTTCAGTTCTTTTACTTTTGCATCGATTTTCCGGATCCGCTCTAGACGACTAGGGTACACGCCTCTCACCTCCGAGAGATTCACATCCTGGCAGGTTTCCGTTGGGGACCTGCCTTCGTTCATGATCCCCTGGTTCTACCTGCGACAAACGTGTCCATACACTATTCGGTAAGTGAATTTCAGTTCAGGGCAAGTACCAGCCATGGACAAGTATCCAGGGCAGGTAGACATGGAAAATCCGCAGATGTCCATCTGTGATGCGCTACAAAAAAACCAGGCCCCTGCCACAGCGGATACTGTCGCAGGAGCCATTATCCTGTTCGAGGAGGTTACGGCGAGCTCCATCGCCTTTGCATCTGTTGTGCTGGCATTATAGTCGCCAGAGAGTGGCAGAAGACACGGCGCTCGGCCATTTCTGGCTTCACACAGCTTTGCGTTGGGTCGCTGTCCCGTCGTACGCGAATTCGACCGCGTGGCCGTTCAAGACCGTTTTGAGGGAGACGGGCCGGCCCCACAGCCGATAGACCATCGGCAAGGTTCGCTCGATGTACTTCACGTCAAGTTCCTGGCCTTCATAGGCGTGTGAGATGAGCAAGCGCCCTGACGGTTCAGCTTCCTCGCTCGCATGCAACACGGGGAAACCTGCGTTGGTTCTCTGCTGAACCAAGAGGTCTCGAATGACTGCAGCGTCTCGCTCGATCACAACCCATTCGGATCCTCTTCTTCCGTAAACGTACAGGTCACATTCGTCGACAATGTCCTGATTCAAGTAGTTGCGCAAGAAGCTCACGTCCGAGTCGCACTCGCGCACTTCAAACAGTTTGTCTCTGCCGTACCTTCGCTCGATGTCCTGCCAGATGACGAGCCCGACGTTGTACGGGTTGAAGTTGAAGCGGTTTGGCTGTGCGACGCTCGCAGTCAACTGCGCGAAGTCGACGGCATCCTGCCCGGACAAGTCTCTCGCCTGCATGAGTTTCGTGTGCCAGTACGTCGCCCAGCCTTCATTCATGACCTTGGTTTCGAGTTGGGGCCAGAAGTACAGCATCTCCTCGCGCACGGATGCGACGATGTCGCGTTCCCAGTCCTCTAACTGTCGGCTGTGGTGGACGATGAAGCCGAGCAGGTCCTTGAAAACTGCACCGTCTTCATTCGGTTTGCGACCAAGGATGGACGCGTCCACGTGTTCTTGGACAGATAGCGCTGCGTCAAGGACCTCTTCAACACGGTCGATCCCGAACGACTCCTCGTACCTGCGGATGCGCTGCGCCGCCGCTGCCATCGAGTCGACCATGCTGCGATTTGTGTATTGAAACCTGCAGTTGTGTCGAAAAAAGTCACTGTGGCCGAGAACATGCGCGACAATCATCTCGTTTTGCAACACCGTGTTGCCCTCGAGCAGAAAGGCGTAGCACGGGTCGCTGTTGACCACCAGTTCATAGATGCGGGACACTCCGAGGTCAAAGTCTAGTTTTTGTCGGTAGTATTGCTTGCCAAAGCTCCAGTGGCTGTAACGCGTCGGCATACCGAAGCCGGCAATTGTATAGACGACGTCAGTTGGACAAATTTCGTAGCGCATATCAAAGAAGTCCAGGCCCATCGCCCGCGCTTCTCGCTCCATCCACTCGATTGTCTGCTCAAGACGCTCATAATCCCGTGGTTTCATGCACGGTGCACCTCCTCCTGGTTCGGGTGGAAGAACAAGCGCAGAGCTTTCAGGACGTCTCTGTGGTCCGCTGCGGTGGTCCACCGAACCTGGGGAACATTTAGGCTCGCAATTGTGCGGGACAGCGTCGTAATACGGTTGTACGGGTTGACTTCCAAGTAGGCGATGAGCGAAGCGAGAGGGCTGAGTTCCTGCACTAAGGCGCCTGTGGTCTCGTTGTCAGACCACATGTTATCGCCATCGCCGACGTAGACGAGGTAGATATTCCACAGGTCAGGTGGGTAGGACGCTTGAATGACCGCCTTGGCCGTGTCAAAGGCCGTGGAACACCTTGTGCCGCCGCTTTCCCTGGTTCGGTAAAACGCGTCTTTGCTGGTCTCGTACGCCTCGGTGTGGTGGACAATGTAGCGCATGTCCACGTGGGCGTACTGCTTCTCTAGAAACTTCTCCATCCAGAAGAAGAACGTCCGGGCCGTGTACTTTTCCGCCATTCCCATGCTCCCAGAGATGTCCATCATCGCGAACACGACGGCGCCGACGTCCGGGATGACAGTGTCTTGCCAAGTCTTAAAGCGCAGGTCATCCTCCGTGATTTGAAAGGGTTTGTGCGCGCTCTGCGAACGGCGCAAGGCCTCCATGAACGTTCGCTTACGGTCGATGTTTGCGCGTATTCCCTTACTTCGGATGTCCGTGAAGTCGATCGCGTCGGCCACTACTGGTTTTGGCTGCGGCTTATCCTTCAAGTGTGGCAGCCGGAGGTCGGCGAACAACGCCTCTTCAACTTCGTCAAGAGTGACTTGTGCTTCCAACACCTGTTGGCCTGGGTCTTCTCCTGCGGTAGTCCCTGTCACCCCCGTACCTGGGGCCGCGCGCCCAATCGTCTGTCCCTTGTTTCCCGGCCCTTGGCCCACATGCTGCTGCCGGCTGTAGTCGTAGCGAAAATGCGGCTCATCCAGCTGCTGTACGGGAACGCGGATGGTACGCTGCCCATTGGACAGGATGAGATCCTCTTGCGAGATAATATCCGCGAGGTTGTCGCGGAGAGACTGCTTGACCTTCTCGCGGTGTCGTGCCTGTGCGCGCTGTCCACGTCGGTCGAGTGACCAGTCGTCCTGGATGAGAAATCCCACGTTGCTCGCTCCTTGCGTCAGAGTTTTCGAGACTGAAGGTGTTCCAACCCTTGTTCGTCCACATGCCAGCTTCAGCGGTTTAAGAGACTGCCGACGTACTTGAGCACTTCGTTCGCGCATACGGAACAGTACCCGTGCTTGTCCACAAGTGTTTCATGAACTTGATTGATGCGCTTCAGTTGGTCTGGATCGGGCGTTTTGGCGTTTGTCGTGATCTTCACGACGTCTTTCAGGTCATTGAACAGCTTGCGTTCGATCGCCTCTTTCAGCCGATCGTGCGAGTTGTAGGTAAAGGTCTTGCCACGGCGCGCGTACGAAGAGATGCGGATCAAAATTTCCTCGCGAAACTGAGTCTTGGCGTTGTCGCTGACGCCAATTTGCTCCTCAATCGAGCGCATTAACGCCTCGTCCGGGTCTAGTTCTTCGTCTGTGATGGGGTCTTTCAACTTTTGCTTGTTGCAAAGATC
>JAKAXI010000199.1 GCA_021816665.1 Bacillota bacterium
CGCATAGCTGTCGCACGGTCCGCTGGGTCGTAGTCGGGGCGATTGTCGAGGTTGACGACATTCTCCCGGTACCAGTCGTACGTGTTGATCTTGTTGTACGTCACACATGGGCTGAACACGTTGATGAGTGAGAAGCCCTTGTACTCGATCGCCTGCTGAATCAAGGAAACGAGTTGGTTAACGTCGCTTGAAAAGCCTTGACCGAGGAAGCCGATCCCGGCGGCCAGCGCAATCTGCGTCGGCACGAGGGCGTTCTCGATGTTGCCAGCCGGCGTGGTCTTGGCTTTAAAGCCATGCGCGCTCGTCGGCGAGTGTTGGCCCTTTGTCAAGCCGTAAATCTGGTTATCCATCACAATATAGGTGATATCCATGTTGCGGCGGACAGCGTGCATAAAGTGGTTGAGGCCGATGCCAAAGCCGTCGCCGTCGCCACCGGAGGCGATGACGGTCAAGTCGCGGTTTGCTAGCTTCACGCCCTGCGCAGTCGGCAGAGAGCGACCGTGCACTCCGTGGAAACCGTACGTATTCACATAGCCGGAGATACGGCCGGAACAACCGATGCCAGAAATAATGGCGACTTCATGTGGTTCTTTGCCCATCGATGCGAGCGCGCGCTGCAGCGACGCTTGGACTGAGAAATCTCCACAACCTGGGCACCAGTTTGGCCGGACATCGTTACGGAAATCCTTTACTGTGGCCATTTATACCAACTCCTTGCAGTGCCGATAGATTTCAACCGGCAGGAATGGGGTTCCGTCGTACTTCAACATGCTCGTAATGTGGTCGTGATGGACGTTGTTGAACGACATCAGGCTGCGCAGTTGGCCAGTCGCGTTGTTTTCGATGACGACGACCTGTTTCGCGCCTTGCATTGCTTCCTCCAGTAAGTGGACTGGGAACGGCATCAATGCGTGGATGTGCGCGTGCGCCACCTTGAGTCCATCTGCCTGGAGTTTGCCAACTGCTTCGCTGATGCCGCCATAGGTGGCGCCGATGCCAACCAATAGGATGTCCGGATCCGCATCGCCAGAGCGTTTTACGCTACCCGGCAGTTCCACGCCGTGGAGTTTGCGCATACGCTTATCCATCATCTCTTTGCGGTTCCGAGCTGTCTCGTTCGGCCGGCCGGTTTCGACGTGTTCGACACCCGTTACGTGGTGCAAACCGCCCTTTGTGCCAGGAATGGCGCGTGGCGAAATGCCGGATGGAGTGAATTCGTAGCGCTTGAACTCCTCGCCAGCCGGGGTGTCAATTGTCGACGCCTGAATCAAAGCGCCGCGGTCAATGTCAACGTTGTCGAGACGCAGGACTTCCGTTGACTGCTTGGAGAGTGACAGTTGGAGGTCGGTCATGACAATGACTGGGCACTGGTAGTGTTCCGCGAGGTTGAATGCGTCCGCCATCATGTAGAAGCACTCTTCTGGCGTTGCGGGGTTGAGCACGATCTTCGGAATTTCGCCATGCGTCCCGAACAGCGCAGCGAGCATATCGGACTGTTCCTGTTTCGTCGGCAGTCCTGTCGAGGGGCCGCCGCGCTGCGTGTCAACGATGACGACCGGTGTCTCAGTCATACCGGAGAGGCCGATGGCTTCCATCATCAGAGCGAGACCAGGACCAGATGTCGCCGTCAGTGCGCGAGTGCCTCCGTATGCAGCGCCGATGGTCATCGTCATGGCCGCAATTTCATCTTCCGTCTGCACGACCACACCGCCAACTTTCGGCAGCTTCTTGATGAGATACTCCATCACGTCCGACGCCGGAGTAATCGGGTAGGCAGCCATGACGCGCGCGCCGGCGGCCAGCGCCCCGAGTGCGACAGCGTCGTTCCCCATCATGAACAAGCGCTTGGTTCCATCAGCCGGCTTCAATGCGAAGTTCGGGTCTTCACCGCCGAGGTCTCTAATATAGTTAAATCCAGCCTGAATGGCTTGCATGTTCTGGTCGACAATACGCTGGCCTTTGCGGCTGAACCGTTCTTCCACGACATCCTTGAAGATATCGATGGGGAGACCCAGAACACACGCAGAAGCGCCGAGCGATACCATGTTTTTCATAATCGCCGATCCGGCCTCTTCCGCCAGTTTCGTCAGCGGAACCACGAACAACCGAACGTGATCTGGCGCTGTTGGATTGAATTTGGCGTCTGCAATAACGATGCCGCCCTCTCGGACCTCTCCGACGTTCAAATCGATAGATTCCTGGTCGAACGCCAGGAGAACGTCAGTGTAGTCCGCGGCGGCACGGAATTGCTGGAGACTGACCCGAACCTTGTCGTTCGAGTGCCCGCCTTTGATGCGGGACGAAAAATGCCGAAAGGAGTATACGTAGTATCCTTGCCGATTCAATGCGATTGCGAACGTTTCGCCAGTGCTTTCTACACCTTCGCCTTGTTGCCCGCCAACTTTCCACGAAAGTTGATCTAGCATGCAGCAGTCCACTCCTCTTGACCACCTACGTTGTGAGGTGATCATTTCTGTGCCGCGCGGGTTCACGCGGCGGGCGTAGTTCCTGACTTTGGATCCACGCCACAGTCCATTATACTGAACTGGGATCGTCAAAGAAACAGATGGGCCACAATTTCGCGGAATTTGTCCGCAAAGTCGAGGTGTTTGCACGGTGTTTGTGACCGATGAACTCAGGGAGGCAGTCGATCTGAGGCTCCGAACAGTGGACGAACGTTCGAGTTTTTTAACGGCAGCGCTCAATTGGAATGACGTTGATTGGCAGGACGTAACCCGAATTTGGGCCGCAGAACGGGCACTGCACGTAGCCATCGAGTGTGTTACGGACGCCGCCAATTTGATTATCGATGCCCTTGTGATGCGTGAACCGGGCAGTTACGCGGACATTGTTCGGGTCATTGCGGAGGAGGGCGTCGTCGATCGAACTTTTCCTGAACAATTCTCTGACGCCCTCACGTTCCGAAATCAACTTGTGCGTGAATACTATCAACTCAAGCCTGCTGACGTCGCACGCGCCGTTCAAACCTGCGCGCCGCTATTTGCTGCCTTTGTCCGTTCCGTGCGGGATTACCTCGGCATTTCCTCCAGATAGACTCGGACGTGTCGCTTGACACCGAAGGTTACGGCGGCATGTTCCGAGGGGAACAGGATGTCGAGGTGTCGGCCCTTGACCCCTCCACCCGTATCCTCTGCAATTCTTGACCCGATTCCTTCAATAAATACACGACTGCCGATCGGGATCACCCGCGGGTCCACTGCTATCGTGCGCCCGACCCGCGCGTGCGTACCGCTGGCCGTGATCCCGAAACCTGGTTGCGATGGGCGCTTTCCAGTACAGTGGTAATCGAGTGTGTACGCGGTCAATGTGAAGTCGCCAATGACGTGGCGAAGCGGCTTCTGCGGTATACGCGCAGAAGTCTTCAAGACCGGTCGATTGCCCGTTTTTTCATCTGTGTTAGAACAGTTTCGATGCGTGTTTGATACAGTCGGCTTGCGCTGAAACCCTTGCCGTTCCTTCATTTCATCTCCTGATCGGCCCAAATTCCGTTGACTGTCATATGCAAAATTCTGAAACTGTGCTACCATATCCATATTCAGTTTGCTGAGGGCGGGTTCGGCTTGCGTCTCAGCTGCAGAGTTAGGTCGTGCAGCAAACGGGAGCGCCAAGCACAGCATCAGCACGCAGACCAAACCCGCGGTTCTGGATGGTTTGTCCATACCTGACAGGCTACTCTGTTTGCAGTGGATTATGCGTGGACGAGGAGAAAGGGAGGGCGCGATGATGCGAGACTTCGGGTGGAAAGTCGGAGGGAAGCAGGGGGAAGGCATCGACAGTACGGGCGACATTTTTGCCATCGCACTGCACCGCATGGGGTACTACACCTTCACGTACCGTCACTTTATGTCGCTCATCAAGGGCGGGCACACGAACTACAAAATCCGCATAGCCGACCAACTGGTTCGTCATCACGGCGACAGTGTAAGCGTTCTCGTGGCCTTTGACCAGACTACGATTGACGTCAATTGGCATGAGATGGTGGACGGTGGCGTGGTTATTAGCGACAGCACAGCGTTTACCGCGAAAGCCCCGGATAACCGGAACGTGCACCTGTATGGCGTGCCACTGACGGACATTGCGAAGTCGGCGGGAAACTCGATTATGAAGAACATGGTGGCGATTGGTGTGAGTGCGGCCATCGCTCAGCTTGATCCAGAAGAGTTTATCCCTGTCGTGGCCGAAAAGTTCGGGCGCAAAGGTCAGTCCGTGGTCGACAGCAACATGAACGCTTTGCGCGCGGGTTACCGCTACTACCTGGAGCACCACGACGTCTTTCTTTCCGCCCCGGCGCGGCCAGAAGCGCGCGGTGAGCACCTGTACTTGTCTGGCAACCAGGCGACTGGCTTTGGCGCGCTTGCCGGCGGTTGCCGTCTACTCGCCGCGTACCCGATTACCCCAGCGACAGAAATCATGTACTGGGTAATCTCGCAGTTTCCAAAGCACGGTGGGCTGGTGCTGCAGGCAGAGGACGAGATTGCGGCCGTGAACATGGCCATTGGCGCAAACTTCGCTGGTGTCCGCGCGATGACCTCTACTTCAGGACCGGGCTTCTCCCTGATGATGGAGGCACTAGGGCTGGCCGGCATTTCCGAAACGCCGCTTGTCATCGTCGACGTACAGCGCAGCGGTCCCTCAACTG
>JAKAXI010000200.1 GCA_021816665.1 Bacillota bacterium
ACGGGTGTGCAGTCTGTTACCTATGATGGCGACACGCCGATGCACGCGCGGCAGAAGGTCAGGGAAGCCGGACACATCGTCGTTACCAATCCCGACATGCTACACGCGGCTATTTTGCCGCATCATACAAAGTGGCTCAGACTGTTTGAGAATCTGCGTTACATCGTCGTCGACGAAGCACATATTTACAGAGGCGTGTTCGGTAGCCACGTTGCCAACGTGTTGCGCCGTCTC
Source organism: Bacillota bacterium (assembly GCA_021816665.1). Classification (GTDB taxonomy): domain Bacteria; phylum Bacillota; class Bacilli; order Alicyclobacillales; family Alicyclobacillaceae; genus Alicyclobacillus_L. The sequence goes on from JAKAXI010000200.1 coordinate 235, forward strand.
CAGCGCGTTGCGGCCTTCTACGGGAGTCACCCCCAGTTCATCCTGAGTTCGGCGACAGTGGCGAACCCCGAAGACCTGGGACGGGAACTGACAGGCCACCCAGTTCATGTGATTACAGAGTCAGGAGCACCGACTGGAGAGCGCCATACGCTTCTCTATAACCCACCCATCATAACTCCCCAACTTGGACTGCGTCGGTCGTCGCTGCAGGAGGCCAGGCGGATAGGCGCGCGCCTGCTCAAAGAGGAGATTTCCACGATCGCGTTTGTCAAAGCGCGTACGCAGGTGGAAGTGCTTGCGTCGTACTGGAAGCGAGACGTGCCGGATCGGATGCAGCATAAGGTGTTTGGCTACCGCGGCGGCTACCTGCCAAGTGAGCGGCGAGGCATCGAACGCGGACTACGCAGTGGCGAAATTCGCGGTGTCGTCAGTACAAACGCGCTTGAGCTCGGCGTAGACATTGGTTCGCTGGAGGTCGCTATCAGTGTCGGCTACCCAGGGACCATCGCATCGGTCCGACAGCAGAGTGGCCGGGCTGGGCGACGAAATGGCTTGTCGGCAGCCATCTACATTGCAAACGCATCCGCACTCGATCAGTACGTCGTCAACCACCCTGATGCCCTACTCGAGGCGTCTCCAGAGGCTGCACGCCTCTACCCGGAAAACTTGTTGATTTTGATGGACCACTTGAAGTGCGCTGCCTACGAGCTGCCATTTGCGAAGACAGAGTCGTTTGGAGTAGAGACAACAGCAGAGCTCCTCGACTACCTTGCTGAACAACGGGTACTGCACGAAGGCGCGGACGGCCGTTACTTCTGGATGTCTGACTCACTCCCTAGCCACGCCATTTCCCTGCGCAGTGCGGCGCAAGACAACGTGGTCATAGTCGACATCAGTGGCCCCAAGCCGCTTGTGATTGGTGAGACAGACCGGTTTAGCGCACTGACAACGCTGCATGAAGAGGCTATTTATCTCCATCAGTCGCGATCATTCCAGGTTGAAAAGCTTGACCTCGAGAACGGCAAGGCGTTTGTTCGCCCGGTCGAAGCTGACTATTACACCGACGCTGAACTCGCGGTCCGACTGCAGGTGCTTGACGTACTGGACGAGCGTCAACTTTCGCCGTCTCCGGCTTTGCATCAGACAGGTGAAGTGATGGTGAATGCCACGCCCACTCTGTTCAAGAAGTTAAAGTTTGACACGCACGAGAACTTGGGGTGGGGCAAAATCCACTTGCCTGAGGCGGAACTACACACCACGGGATATTGGTGTTCCTGGAATGAAGCTGACCTCCTGTTTGATCGCGCCGCTTGGGAGACCGCCCTTTCGGGGTTTGCGCATGTGCTTCGGCACGCGGCCTCCTTGCATTGCATGTGCTCGACGACAGACCTGCACGTTGCTGTGCACGTGCGTGACGAATTAACAGGGCGACCGACGGTCTATCTGTACGACGCGTACCCGGGCGGCATTGGCCTTGGTGAGCGTGTGTACAAGGATGCACAGAGTGTCGCAAAGACGGCCCTTGAGATGGTTCGGGACTGCCCATGCAGCTCCGGATGTCCGTCTTGCGTTGGACCACAGGCAGGATCAGATGACCCAAAACAGTTGACAACTCAATTGCTGGCCGCAGTCGTCAGCGGTGCAGGAACCACACGGCCATTGGCCTCGACGGACGCAGTTGTCGATTCGGGGGACGAATTATGAACCGGTCTCTGAAGGAGCGGCTGCGCTCGCTTGAACAGTCGGTAGCGCGCACGCCGCCGGCACCCGACAACGCGATGGAACCTGCCGTTTCCGCACACCAAGCCTTGAACGATCTCGGATTTCGCCAGGCAGCAGGCCCACTTGGATTGTACTGGGTGCGGACGCTCACGTACGACTTGCTGACGCTGCATGGAGAGAACAGGTTTGCTGATTTGCTCGGTGCGGACCTCAGGGGCTTAGCGCGCGTCGCAAAGCTGCAGAGTGTACCTACAGTCTCGAGTCTGCGCTTTTACGACACGGAGACGAGCGGGCTTGGCACAGGGGCGGGCACGTTCCCATTTCTGCACGCGGTTGGCCGCATTGTTGAGGATGAACTCGCGGTAGACCAATACCTGCTTACAGACGCTGTGGGTGAGCCAGCTTTGCTCGCGGGTCTGCTCGAGTGTCACTTTGCTGAGCCAGCGGTGTTGGTGTCCTTCAACGGGCGAACTTTTGATTGGCCGCTGTTACAAAACCGTTTGGTCATGCACCGCATCATCGACTATGCTCGTCACGCCAGTGCGCAGATCGGACACGCAGACCTTTTGTACCCCAGCCGCAGACTGTGGAAGTCCAGCCTAGGTAAAGTGTCGCTTGGGCACCTTGAACAGCACCTGCTCGGGCTGACGCGTGTGGACGACTTGCCGGGAAAGGAAGCACCGGCCCGATACTTTTCGTGGCTGCGCACCGGCGACGTAAACGGGTTGGCGCCGGTGCTCGATCACAACGCGGCCGACGTCTGCTCCTTAGTCGTGTTGACGGCACGCATCGCGGACTTGTTGTCGGGTAGGCAGCCTGCTCTACTGGCTGGAGAGCACGTTGCGTTAGGACGCTGGTATGAAGAGTGGCGGGCGTATGACCTCGCCGGCGCCTGTTATGAGGCGGCTGCAGCTTGTCCGGATGCTGACTGGCGAGCGCTCTGGCTGCACGCCTTACATCTGAAGCGCACAGGACATATCGCAGATGCGGCGCGGGTGTGGGCGCTCATGCACGAGCGCTTTGAGGACTCTTTACTGCCCGCTGTTGAACTTGCAAAAGCGGCTGAGCACCGGGACAAGGACTGGCATGCCGCGGCATGCTGGGCACGGCACGCGCTCGACAGACGGGAGCGGCAGTTGAAAGCGCAGGGTGCCGATATCTTTGTGACTGATGGCACTTGGGCTGCTTTGGCCCACAGGCTGGAGCGAATTTTGTGCAAGGCGCGTACAACTGGCGCCGTCATGAGTTGACTTGCGAGAAGTCCGCTCGTTGTCTACTGTTAGAAGAGACAAGCTGTGCAAAAAAGTGCTGGAGAACAACTTCGGATGCTCTGGAACAGACTCCAGATGCACTTTGACCATGTAGGGAGGCGGTGAGACATTGGAGTTTCCTGGCTTTGAAGACCGCGACTTTGCAGTGTTTTCTGTGCTTGGGCTGGAAGCTAGGATGGAGGCCTTGATCGCGCAGGTTCGGCCTAAACTGGGACAGCTCGGGAGAGATTTCTCGCCCTTTTTATCGGAACTATGGGAACAGCCGGTGTACGCCCACGTAGCTAAACACGCGCGGCGCACCGTGAACCCGCCGAATGACACGTGGGTTGCCTTTTGCCCGGATAAGCGAGGCTATAAGAAGCACCCACATTTTCAGATTGGACTGTGGGAGACTCATGTGTTTGCAACGTTTGGACTGATCTACGAGTCGCCGCTGCGTATGCACTACGCTAGGCAGCTGCGCGCGCATGCGCAGGAGGTCCTCGCGCAGGTGCCAAAAGCGAGCGTGTTTATCCCCAATCACATGGACCCCGCAGCAATTCCGGCCACTGAGCTGGATGAGGCAGGTCTCGTCCGCTTGACCGAACGCCTTGAGGGTCGGCAGGGGGAACTGCTCGTTGGATTGCGACTGGAGCGTGCACAAGCGGTTCAATTGACAGCGGCTCAGTTCGAACAAACGGTGCGAGAGTGTTTTCTGGACCTCAAGCCGCTGTTGCGGCTTACTCAGACGGAGGTGACAGCGGTTTGAAGTCTCGCGAACAAGCTCTTGAACTACTGCAGCAGTACACGAAATCCGAATCGCTGTTGCGTCACGCATTTGCCGTGGAAGCGTCGATGCGAGCCTATGCACAGAAGTACGGTGAGGACGTGGAGAAGTGGGGCATCACTGGCTTACTCCACGATTTTGACTACGAGCAATACCCAACTCCGCAGGAACATACGATTGTAGGGGCGAAAATCTTAGCAGAGCAAGGCTATCCGGACGACGTCATTTACGCGATCCGGGCGCATGCCGACTATAACGGGCTGGTGCGCGATACAGCGCTGGCGAAAGCGCTTTACGCGTGCGATGAGTTGTCCGGGTTTGTCATGGCTGTGGCCATGGTCCGGCCGAATCGCGACCTGGCGGACGTCGAAGTGAAGAGTGTCAAAAAGAAGCTCAAAGACAAGGCGTTCGCACGCGGCGTCAACCGGGATGACGTATACAACGGCGCAGAGGAACTTGGGGTGAACCTCGACGAACACATCGCGTTCGTGATCCATGCGCTCCAAGGCGTCCGGGGTGAACTCGGTCTCGACGGCCAGACAGCCTGACAGAAGGCACGGGCTGACGGGTGGAGACGGCACAGCCTGCATAGAATGGGCAACAGTGCGAATGACACAGGGGGAGGCAGGACGATGTCAATCCGGGGACAGATCGGA
>JAKAXI010000201.1 GCA_021816665.1 Bacillota bacterium
CATCGCGCCTGCGCTCGGATACCCAGGCATCTGCGGCATCGCGCCTGCGCTCGGATACCCAGGCATCTGCGGCATCGCGCCTGCGCCCGGATACCCAGGCATCTGCGGCATCGCGCCTGCAGCTGGGTACCCATACCCCTGCGCTGAGTGCGGGTACTGTTGCCCACTGATCGCGTCGTAACCGGGCCCTTGCGGCCATCCCCAAGAGGCTTGACCCGAGCCTTGCACGACACCTTGTTGGGCTTGGTGCGAAGGTGTAGCGGTCGGCACTTGACCTGCAGTACCCGGTACGTAGACCACGTCACCGGGCTGTAAACTGGAAGACTGCCTGGGGTTCATCCGTCGCAGACTGTCAACAGGCACATTGTACATTCCAGCTACAGTGTCCCAACTCTCACCCGGCTGTATGACGTGTGGCCAGACAAATCCAAAATACGGAGCCGTCCCCCCATGTGCCTGGCCGTGCGCGGCACCCGGTGCCATGGCCTTGCTCGCTTTCGCAATTCCATGTGCATGGGGGCCGCCAAACTGCGCACCATCGCCAGGTGCCGTTGGCTCTGCCGCTCCGACGGAAGGCGTAGCTTCCTTCCCCAGTTCAGGTATCGACAGTACAGACCCGGGCTGTAAATGGTTCGGATCATGTACCTGTGGGTTTGCTGCCATTAACAGGTTGAGCCGAACTCCAGTGATTTTGCTGATGTTCCACATCGTATCGCCATCGCGGACAATGTACTTTTTCATGTCAGCCTCCTCCTCCCACCTCTCTGGTGAGGCATCGCTGACACAGTATATGCGCCCACTGTGCGTGTGCCCGGGGTGGACGACCGTGCGTCCGTCGTCCACAAACAAATTGGGCGCATGCCCATCGAGAGCAGTCGTACCAGTGACTTTTCTCTATGGGTGCTGGGGACTGTTATATAGGTAAGTGTTTGGTACTGAACCACCAAACACGATGTAGGCGACAGGAAGGACCGCGTGTACCGTTGTCGGCGCAGCGGTAAGCGGAGTTAAGACGCGGACTGTCGCGGTCAGCTCGAGGTCAACTTCGTGGACGGACTGGTTGATCCCGATTGTCTTGGCCTGCGCGTGAACACTGCCCTGCGCATGACCAATCAGCGTAAAGCGAACAGGCAACTGCGGCCCGACAGCACCGAACAGTGACCCTCCGACCACTTCGCCTACGGGCAGGCGGAACGTTTCTCGCGACAGCTTTAGAAGGTCGTCGTTTGCGCGACGCGTTACCAGCGACTGCAGTTGTGCAATGGCGCCAAAGTTGAACCTGGCTACGGACAGATCGCCGGCGCGGTCGCGTTCCACTTGCACAAGCGGTGGCATGTCACCTTCGACTGCAAGTTGTTCAGTCAGCGCCTCATTGAGGGCGTCCGTCGCGGCTCGAGCCGCGATCGCTTGTCCGGTGGCGAGGACGACGGGGCGCACTTTCACCTCCATCAGCCGAAGCGCGCCAATGAGCGTTGCCAAGACGACAAATGTCAACAGCCAGTAGCCGGGCAAGCGGAAGCTCGTCATAACCCGCCCAGTCGCATGTAGACTGCGGACTGAGCGTTTTGTCCCCACACTGCGAAATCGCCTGCCGGTCATCTCTGCCCGCCCCCTTTGTCCATGTATACGCTGGGAGTTCGAGCAGATACACGTGTCATGTTGACCGAAAAACTTTCTAGGCAATCCAATGCTTTGACCGCTTTTTCGACAACTCGTATAATCTTGTCTAACGGGGGGAGGAACCGAAGAATGCAGAGGCGCACCAAGCCGTCACGTCCGGCAGAGCGCAGCGAAAGTTCGAAACTAGCTCGCTCCAAGCAGCCCCAACGCGAGGGGCGACATCCGGTTCGGACGGTTTTGAAGTGGGCGAGCCTCGGGGTGGGCGGGCTCGTCATTGTCCTCGTCGGCGCCGGGGCAGGATACGCTACTGCCATGCTCAAGGGCCTGCCGAAAATATCGGCAAGCACGTTTAGCAACTTGAGTCAGGCATCGGTGGTTTACGACATTCACGGAAAGGTGATCGGGCGTTACACATCAAGTGGCGATCGGCAGCCGATTGCATCAGTTGACCAAGTGTCTCCGTATCTCGCGAATGCCTTCATCGCAGCAGAGGACAAGACTTTCCGCACCAACATCGGGATCAACCCGTTAGCGATGGCCCGGGCTTTTGTAGAAGATGTGACCAGTCATCACATTCAAAGTGGCGCCAGTACGATCACACAACAGACCGTCAAACTGGCCGTTTTTCCGGCACAACAGCGAGATCTCAAGAGAAAAATTCAGGAAATCGCTTTGGCACTTAAACTGAATCACATCTTGACCAAGAATGAAATCCTCACTGACTACATGAACTGGGTGTACATGGGAGATATGGGCGGAACGCCTGTATACGGTGTGCAATCCGCTTCACAGATCCTGTTCCACACCAGCCCTAAAAACCTGAACATCGCGGAGGCGTCTTTGATGGCGGGGATGGTGAACAACGCGTACCTGTTCTCTCCGTACGTGTTCCCGCAGAATGCGATCGCCCGTCAGCACTATGTATTACAGCAAATGCTAAAGAACCATTTCATCACGCCAGCGCAGTACCAGGCGGCAATCAACTATCCAGTCATTAAACACATTTTTCCTGCGCAAGCGTCGGCAAACACCAACTACCCACTATTAATGGTCGACGAAATCACGCCTCGAGTTGTTCAGGACCTCGTCAAAGCGGGGCTGTACTCGAACACGCAGCAGGCGTTTGACGCATTGCCAACTGCGGGCTATCAGATTCATACGTCGCTCGACTTGAGTGTTCAAAACCACGTTGACAGCGTGCTAGCACAAGACCAGCTGTTTGGGAATACAAACCAATTGATACCTGGTACAAAGAATAAGTACGACCTTTACAATGCAGGTGTGACGATTATTAACAATCAAACTGGCGGGATCATGGCGATTGGCATCGGACGGGATTCTCCGAAAGACATCCAGCTTGATCAGATTGATCACGCGAATATTGCACGCCAACCCGGCTCGTCCGTGAAACCGCTGATTGACTACGGACCGGCTTTTGATTTACACAGAGAGACGGCTGGCACATGGCTGCCTGATATTCCGGTGCAGTATCCAGGTGGTCCCGGCCAAAAGCCATACGCACCAAAGGACGACACGCTCACGTGGCAAGGTCTTGTCAGTGTCCGCACGGCCTTGGTGCAGTCGATCAACGTACCAGCGGTCGAGACCCTTGACAAAATAACACCTGAAGTGGGCACTAGCTATTTTGCAAGAGAAGGCATTCCGGTTGGAGCCACGACGATCAGTGGTCAACCTACGCTGGTCAAAGCAGACACTGAGCAACTCGCGACGGCCATCGGTGGCATGACGCACGGCCTCACAGTCGAGCAGATGACGAGCGCCTATACAACGTTCCCGAACCAGGGCACCTGGCGGCAGTCATACGTCATTTCCAGCATCGATGACCGCACGGGGAACCGGGTCTATCAAGTGCATCAACAGGTAAACCAGGTATTCAGCCCGCAAACTGCGTGGGTTATGACGAACATCTTGCATGACGTGATCTACCGGTCTGACGGAACCGCCGCGACGACAAGCGGATCAGACATTTCCACGACGTTCCCTGGCCAGTTCATTTCAGGAAAGACCGGTACCACCGATACGCAGGGCGACGGATGGTTTATCGGCTACACACAGAAGTACACAGCGGGCATCTGGATGGGCTACAACAACCATGAACGCATTCCAACGGCCTACTACCCGCTTAAGTTCACACTTTGGAGCGATATTATGAAGCCGCTCCTGACAAAGAACCCAGCCAACAAGCCTTGGCCAAAACCACCTGGCATCGTGACGGCGGCGGTCTGCGCAGACTCTGGACAGATGCCGAGCACCTTGTGCAAACAGGACGGCGCTGTCTACAATGAGTATTTCATTCAAGGAACGGAGCCAAGTACACTAGACTCGGCGCACGTACTTGTGGATTACACAGTGTACCAGGGCAAGCGTTACCTCGCGACGACTGCGACACCTGCAAGCCAGGTACGGACGGGGATTTTCATCAACCCGCCATTTAAGCTGCCTCTCTCGGCTCCGACGACGATGGACAGCCAGTTCGTTCCAACGCAGCCTGACCCACGCGGCGGTACCGTATTACTGGCGCCAACCGGCGGTCAGTTGCCTAGTGCCATCAACCCACCTAGCAACGTGAACGCCGTGCTCGCAACGGATGGAAGCAGCGTAGCTGTAACTTGGAACCGCGTTCCCGGAGCGACGGGATACCTCGTCAGCCGCTCCACTTCACCGAGTGGTCCGTTTGTCACCATTGGAGGTCCAATGACCCAGACAACTTTCACCGACAGCAGCCTGCCGCCGAACTCGACAGACTTGTATTACCAGGTGTATGCGACGTCGAGCCAAGGCATGTCAGACCCATCTGCGGAAATCACAGTTCATGTGGCAGCGCCAACGACGGGTGGCAGCGGTTCAGGTGGTCAGCCGGGAAATACTGTCGGGACGCCTCCCGTCGGCAATCCGACAGGCAGTGGCGCGGGGAAAAAGACTGGCAATAGCATCGGTTGAAAAGGATAATCGCTGTAAAGGGGCGGCCCCCCTTGG
>JAKAXI010000202.1 GCA_021816665.1 Bacillota bacterium
GAGATGAGGTGGTACCATGTGTGCAGGTGTGACAGCATGGAAAGTCCTCTCTAGAGCATGCGCGGTCCTGAGATCCACGTTCTTCTGCCCATTGTACCTGATGACTGTCGAGTGGAAAATCATTGTTCGACCACGAACCATCACTTGCGGCGCCTCTGAGGGGCGTGTATCGTTGTCTTGAACAACATGAGGGGGTGAGGTGCGCGTGAAAGCTGTACTGATGGACGGATTTGGCGGTCCCGAAGTACTTTCGCTAGGTACGGCGCCCGATCCGGTTATTGGCGAAAACGAACTGTTGGTGCGCGTGCGCGCCACGGCTCTGAATCGCGCTGACTTGTTACAGAGAATGGGTGGCTACCCAGCGCCTAAGGGTACATCCGACATCCTTGGCCTTGAGATGGCGGGGGAAGTTGTACACGCGGGTCCGGCCGTTTCAGGTTGGAAACGCGGCGACCGCGTTTGCGCCTTGTTGCCGGGCGGGGGCTACGCGGAACTCGTCGCAGTTCCGGCGGGCATGGCGATGCGCATCCCGGAAGGCATGACCTTTGAACAGGCGGCGGCGATACCGGAAGTGTTTTTGACGGCGTATCTCAATCTATTTCGCTTGGCAGGACTGCAGGCGGGCGACAAAGTACTCGTTCACGCTGGCGCGAGCGGAGTCGGCACCGCCGCAATCCAGTTAATTCGCGAGGCGGGCGCAACGTCGATGGTAACAGCGGGATCGTCGGAAAAGTTGAATCAGTGTATTCAACTCGGCGCTACGGCTGGTTGGAACTACAAAAATGGACCGTTCGCGTCTTGGGTGCATGAGCGGACAGACGGCCGCGGAGTTGACATTATCCTCGACTTTATCGGCGCTCCCTACTTTGAACAGAACATTACGTCGCTGGCGGTCGACGGCCGCTTGGTGGTGATCGGAACTATGGGCGGCACTGACGTACCGATGCTCAACCTCGGCGAAATCCTGCGGCGACGCCTGCAGATCATTGGAACGGCGCTGCGCTCGCGCAGCCGCTCATACAAGGTTCAGTTGACACAAGACTTTGCAGCCTTCGCGTTGCCGCGCTTTGCGGATGGTCGCTTGAAGCCCGTGATCGACCGCGTCTTTAACTGGACAGAAGTGCAAGAGGCACATGCCTATATGGCATCTAACGCGAACACCGGGAAGATCGTCTTGCGCGTGTCTTAGTGGAATTGCAGTCGGTCCATGCGCTGGCCAGGCACTGACTTGCCCGGTTGGCGCCGTATCGACACAGTTTTACGTCTCTTCGGAAGGAAGCGACATCGATGAGTGTGAAGGCCGTGGTGGCCGCATCAGTGACGTTGCTCTTGTGGTCGTCTGCCTTCGCCGGTATCCGCGTCGGTCTCGCTGCCGGGTATACAGCAGGACACGTGGTGTTGATTCGCTTCCTCAGCGCGTCCGCTGTGTTTGTCATTTACGCGGCGGTGCGCAAGATTGCGGTGCCGCGCCTGCGCGACATCCCGCTCATCGCTGTGCTCGGATTTTCCGGGATCTCGGTGTACCACATTGCGCTCACGTTCGGCGAGCGCACGGTGCAAGCTGGCACAGCCAGTCTGATCATCGCGAGCGCACCTGCGTTCACCGCACTCATCGCCGCTTTCGCACTTTCCGAACGCCTCAATCGGCTCGGGTGGCTCGGGATTGGACTTGGCTTTGGGGGAGTCGCGGTGATAGCGTTTGCGTCTGGCCACTCTCCGAGTTTTACGTACGGCGCGCTGTTGCTTGTGCTCGCCGCGGTCGGCACGTCGTTCTTCTTCGTCTATCAGAAGGCGCTGTATACGCGCTATTCGCCCATTGACATGTCCGCGTACTTTACCTGGTTTGGTACGATCCCGATGCTCTGGTTCACACCTGGGCTCATCCACCAAGTTGCGCACGTGCCAGTGAGCGGGACCCTGACAATCATCTACATTGGCGTGTTCCCGGCGGCCATTGCCTACGGAGCGTGGGCGATCGCCTTGTCAGTTGGGCGTGCGGGGGTCGTCACGAGCGCGCTGTACCTCGAACCTGTGCTGGCGATCATCGTGGCGTGGATTTGGATCGGAGAGGTGCCGCACCTCATTTCAATTCTGGGCGGCGCCCTCGCCACTGCCGGCGTGATTGTCACGAATCTGTGGGGACACGAGAAGACGGTGCCAACCACTACAGCGCTCTACACGCAAGCACCGTCGCAAGAGGGGTGAAAGAGATGGCAGAGAATTTGGAGGAAGCCGCCATCGTGCGCAGTCTGACGAAGCTGCCAGACTGGAAAAGGGAGGACAAAGTCATCTCGCGGCGCTACCGCTTTGGCTCGTTCCTCTCCGCGATTGGCTTTGTGAACGCTGTTGCAGAGCTCGCAGAGGCACGCAATCACCACCCGTTTATCGCGGTTGACTTCAAGTTTGTCACGGTGCGGCTGACGAGTTGGCACGCTGGTGGCCTAACAGACGAGGACTTTGCAGAGGCAGAGCTGGTAGACGGGATCTACCGAGAGATGGTGACGAATGCAGAGGAACCAGAGCAGTAGGCGACAGACCCTACCTCTACGGTGGATTTTGCTATACTGAAGAGGCCTCTGACGCTTGGCCGGCGTGTAGCCTTTGGGCCTGCTAACTTACAGAGAGGGGGACCTCATACGAACTGGATGAAATCCACGTGGAGTTGGATTTACCCTGCCGTGATCGGCGTCGTCATCGCATTTGGGCTACACCATTATGTGGCCTACGCGGCTGATGTCCCCACTGATTCGATGAGCCCATCCATCCCCGCTCCATGTTATATCTTCGTGGACCGCGTATCGACTGAACTGGGCCATATCTACCGTGGTGAAGTCGTGCTGTTTCACTTCCCGGACGACCCGAGTCAGATTTACGTCAAGCGCGTGATTGGCATGCCTGGCGAAACGGTGACGATCACGTACAACCAGGTGTACATCAACGGGCACTTACTTAATCAGCCGTGGCCACACGGTCCAAACGTCCATGGCCTTGGCACTTATCACGTACCCAAAGGACACTACTTCATGATGGGCGACAACCGCCCAGTTTCCTACGACAGCCGGTTTTGGATTCACCACTACGTCGCTCGTTCCGCGATCATCGGACAGGCGGACGCTGTCATTTTCCCGTTTTCCAAGTGGGGGCCAATTATGCAGTAACGGCTTGGCCCCCATTTACCGGTGCAGGGTGTGACTCACGACGAGGAAAATGACGAGCCACAGCAACCCCATCCCCATCAGTCCCCACTCAGCTCTCCTGAGCGGTTCTCGCTCGACTGTGAAAGTCCGGTTCCACAGACGATCCCGGCTGTAGCCCCGAGCCTCGATCGCCAGCGCGACATCCTCGCCAAGCCGCAGCACTGACAGGAGCAGTGGGACGAGCAGCGGCGGAGTGTCACGCAGGCGTAAGCTGTTGCCGCGGGAGGGGTACTTCCCGCGCACGCGAGCGATCAGCGCGAACCGGTCTGTCTCGCGGAAGATCATTGGAATAAAACGCAGCATTAAGGCGGCAGCGAGAGCGAAGGCGCTGACGGGCAGCCCCATCTTGGCGAGCGGCGCCAGTCCACGCTCAAGACCCTTTTTCATGGCGAGCGTGCTCGTCGTGGTTGAGAACAGGCTGCCGAGCACAACGACCACCATTACCCTCGCCATTTGCGTTAGCGTCAGTGAGGCAGCGTGGAACGCGTAGGCGACTGGACCGATGTGCCACAGCCCGGTCGCAGTGTGGCCGAAACGCAGTCCGGATACAATGCCGGAAGCCGCCGCGATCCATAACAGCGGCCGCAGCGCCTGCACTGTTTGGCGCAGGGACAGTCCCGCAGACGCTGCAACCACCATCGTACAGAGTGCAGCCAGCCCGATTCCGAGCCAGGTCGTCTGGACCAAGACGGCGACCGATGCGAGAACAACGAACACCCACTTAGCGCGAGGGTCGAAGCCGTCCAGCCACCCGCGGCGCCACGCCCCGCTTGTCTGTGCGGACACTGAGACAGGGGATTGGATGCTCTGGGGGACCTGGACTGTCTGGGCAGACTGGTCACTGTTTGGCGCAGACCGTTCGGTCTGGTCGGCCCCAGCGGAAAGTGAAGGTGCGTTCACTCGAGAGCGCATCATTCCTGTGCCTCCGAGAGCAGGGGGAGAGGTCTTGTCCTCTCGCAGTTTGGGCGTTTCAGCGACAATGGCATCTGCGAAAGCGTCCGGGTCAGCAAGCGCCGGAACGCGAGACCAACCCTCTTCGCGCAACGCGGCCGCGAGGGCGATTCGGTCCGGCAGGCCCACACCGGCTGCCTGCCACTGGTAAGGGGTGTCAAGCACAGAGGTTACGGGGCCGGACCATGAAACACGCCCTCCTTCAAGCATCACCAGGTCATGGGCGATCGGGAGTAGCCAGTCCAGATCGTGCGTGGCAATGACGATGCCCCCTCGCCCCAAATCGCGTCTGCGGGATGCCAGGGTGTTTACTAGGGTCACGAAGAACACTACAGACATCGGGTCAAGTCCGGCTGTCGGCTCGTCGAACCACAGCCAGTCGGCGTCTGTGGCCACCGTCGCCGCCATCGCTACACGCCGCTTCTGTCCGGCGCTTAAACTCAGTGGTGACTCGTGGAGGACAAGATCG
>JAKAXI010000203.1 GCA_021816665.1 Bacillota bacterium
GGCCACCGTTCGTGACCACGTAAATCAGGTCGAAGTAGGTGAGCGTACCGGTCAGGATGAGCACCGTCGTCGTGATGATCGTGTACTTCAACTGCGGCAGCGTGATGTGGAAGAACGACCGGATGGGTCCAGCTCCGTCCAGCATGGCTGCTTCGTAGAGCGATGCCGGAATCTGCTTTGCACCGCTTTGATACAAGAGAGAGTTGAACGGGATAAACTGCCACGCGATGATGCATGCGACAACAAACATCGCCAGACTCGGGTTGCCGAGCCAGTTCTCCGTACCGTTGCCAATGCCTATCGCCTGTAACAGGGAGTCGACAAGTCCGAACTCGGGGTCGAGGATGTACGACCACGTAATGCCAATGGCGACCGCGGAGAAGAGCAGCGGAATAAAGTACACCACGCCGTAGACGACTCGGTGCCGCTGTTTGCCCGCCATAAACACGCCAAGCACGAGACTCAGTGGATTCTGCAGGATCCAGCACAGGACCATCAGTTCGACGGTCAGCCACAGGGAGTGCAGCGCCTGCCCACCAGCGAAGGCGTGCGTCCAGTTGTAAAACCCGACCCAAGTCGCCTTCGAGACGCCGTCCCAGTTCAATCCGCTGTAGTACACAGCGACCAACATGGGCAGCAGCGCGAATACCCCGAAAAAGATGACGGCCGGCAGCATCATGACCCAGCGCTGCCAGTTCATGCGGGAGCCCAGCATTTGCGCACACTCCTTACATGTCGCTTATGGCCGGGAGAGTCACCTCTCCCGGCCATAAGCTCACTTGTTGAGATACGAATTCATGTCTGACACGAACTGGCTCGTCGTCATCTGACCGACCATGAACTTGCCGAGGTCCGTATCGAGTTCATTGCCTTCCGCCGCCGGCAGCGCCGTGTCCCAAGACTGCTGGAAGTACGGGGCGTTCTTGGCCAAGTTGTAGTAGAACGTCTCATAGGACGCTTCCTTTGACTGTTGCAACTGTGCCTCAATGCCGTTCACCGCCGGAACGTAGCCGATGTTCAGCAAGTCCTTGATGTTCTGCGAATTGAGGTTGTAGTTCTTCAGGAAGTTAATCGCTGCTTTCTGCTGTGCGGGCGTTGCCGATTTCGGAATCGAGTAGAAGTCGCTCGGGTTGCCTGCGACATCAGCCGGATTGCCTTTGCCGCCTGTCACCGCCGGGAATGGGAACCAGCCGAGTTGCGAAATGAAGCTGCTGTCGCTCGTCATAATGGATCCGTATCCCCAACTGCCCATCAGCCACATGGCTGCTTTGCCGCTGTAGAACAGGGCTGCGTCGGATCCGTCGTTCGAACCGACCGCACTGTAGCCCGGCTCGAAGGCGCCAGCTTTGACCAGCTGTTGCATGTCATTGAGCGCTTTCAAAATGACCGGGTTGTTCCACGCATTCGGTTTTCCAGCTGCGACGTTGTTGTACGGTTGCTGACCACCAATGCGGTCGACGAGGTACTCGAAGTACATCAGGTCTGGCCAGTTGTCCTTCGCACCGAGTGAAATGGGGATGACGCCGTGCGACTTGAACACCTGGATGTCAGACAACAGCTGATTCCACGTCGTCGGCGGGGTGAGGTTGTACTGCTTGAACAGCTTCTTGTTGTAGAAGAAGTTCACAGGCTGCATGTTGCCATACGGGATGCCGTAGATCTTGCCGTTAAAGGTCACCGACTTCATGACGGATGGCAGGTATTTGCTCTTCCAAGTTGGATCCGCATTCAACTGCGAGGTCAGATCGACGACTTTGCCAGGGGTCACGTAGTTCTCGAGACGGCCGCCGCCCCAGTTCATAAACAGGGTCGCAGCTTCACCTGCACCCATCGCGATCTGCAACTTCTGAATGTACGGTGTGGATTCGAAGAACTGTGCCGTAATCGGTGTGTTCGGGTTGGCTTTGTTGTACTGCGAGACCAGCTTCTGATCTACTTGTTCGGCCACGCCACTGTCCACGTTCCACAAAGTCAACTTCGTCGCTGCACTGCTCGAACCTGTCGTCCCGTTCCCGGAGTTCGACGTGCCGCTTGTAGAGCCACAACCAGCAACAAGTCCGGCCAACGCGAGAACGCTTACACCTGCGAACAATGCCTTGCTAGCCTTCTTCACATTCTTCACCCCTGGTTCTTAAGTTTGGTTATCCAATAAACTAAAAGGAATTGTAGATCGTTTCTTTTCCGTTTACAACATCAATTTGAGAGATTCGTTGAAAACGCTCCCAACTTTTCGACTATCTGACCTCGTCCAAGCGAACAAAGCGGTACCCTAGTCGCTGACACACCTCGATCAGATACGGCAGCGCGTCAGAAATACCCGCCACATTCCCTGCGCTGTGGTGCAGGAGAATCGCGCCGTTGTCCAGAGCGGGTACAACGTTCGCGACAATCTCCGGCCCTTCGATCCCGGACCAGTCGAGCGAGTCCACCGTCCAGAACGCTACCTTGTAGCCCGCCTTTGAAATGGCCGCTGCTTGATCGTCTGTCAGTTCCCCGAATGGCGGCCGAAACCAGCACGGGCGCTCGTTTGTAGCCTCTGCAATTGCCTCTGATGTATTCGTCACCTCTCGCAAAAGCTGGGAGACCGTGACGTCTGCAGCATGCGGATGACTCCAAGTGTGATTGGCAATTAGGTGGCCTTCAGACACGATGCGCTTAGCGACAAACGGGTTGTCTGCGACCTGGGAACCAAGGCAAAAGAACGTTGCGCGAATCCCATAACCGCGCAGGATATCGAGGACCCTCGGCGTAAACTCTGCGTCCGGCCCATCGTCGAAGGTGAGTGCGAGCACCCTCTCTGTCGTCGGAAGCATCGTGATCCCATTCGCCAGATGTTGGGTGAACATAGGCAACCCCTCCTAGTCTCTTGAGTAGTCGCTCTCTCAGAGCGCGCAGACCTTCCCATCCATCATTTTCCTTGTGTTAGTTTGTTTGACACCAGAACAAATACAAGTATAATTCAATGTGAGCAACAGAGAAAAGACTGTATAATAAGTAATTAACACTTCTCACTCCGTCGCGGGCAGGTCTACACATGTGAGAAACCTCTCATCAGATAGGAACATGGCATATGAGAACTGGGGACCAGACACTTATCAAGGAATTGAACAAAAATATCATCATGAACCTGATCCGCAATCAGAGTCCAATCTCCCGCGCGCAGATCTCGGTAGAAAGTGGCCTGAACAAAGCGACAGTGTCTTCCATTGTCGATGAGTTCATTCAGGAGGGCCTGGTGATTGAACTCGGCCCAGTGCGCTCGGCAGTCGGACGTCGGCCACGCATGCTTGGGTTTAATGCGACAGCCGGGTACGCGATCGGTGTTGAACTCGGGATCGATTACGTTCGCGTCCTTACGGTCGACTTAGCTGGACGAGTGGTCTCCAGCTATGAATCGCCGCTCCCAACCGCGGAAGTGCGCAGCGTCGTGTCTGAAATCGTGAGCTGCATCCATGAAGAGGTGGCGAAGACACCTGAGTCAAAACTCGGCATCATTGGGGTCGGTCTCGGCGTGCCAGGCCTCGTCGATTTTGCTTCGGGCACTGTCCTCTACGCCCCCAACCTGGGATGGTCGGATGTACCACTGCGCGCGTATCTGGAGGCGCACATCAACCTGCCGGTGTTTATCGACAACGAAGCGAACACAGGGGCGCTGGCAGAGCAGTTGTTCGGCGTCGGGACAGCAGATGAAAACGCTGTGTATTTTAGTGCCGGGGCTGGTATTGGCGTCGGGATCATCCTGAACCACACGCTCATCCGCGGCAGTGGCGGCACCGCTGGAGAGTTTGGTCACATGATTGTCGAAGCGCGAGGGCTGCGGTGTTCGTGCGGTAGCCGCGGTTGCCTGGAGATGTACGCGTCCACGCGCGCGCTGGTCGCCAAGTACACGCAACTTGCCGGGGCTGCGGTGCCATTTGACGAGATCATGCACCGCCTCCATGAGGGTGAGCAAAATGCAATGGAAGCCGTCGACAGTGTCGGCCGCTACCTTGGCATGGGCATCAGCAACGTGATCAACGGCCTGAATCCCAGCCTCGTCGTGATTGGCAATCGCCTGAGCGAGGCTGGAGACTATCTGCTGAACCCGGTAAAAGACATCATCCACAACTCTGCACTCGGCGTCCCAGGGTCACTCGCACGCGTCGAGCTGTCTTCCCTGGGCCGGAACGCGACTGCGACTGGCGCCGCGTCCTTGGCATTGAACGACTACTTTCAAGGGCCGTTTCCTTACGCCCACGCCGAACCTTCCCGTGCCGGAGCGCGGTAGGGCGCCGTTGCCTGCGCGAGCGGGCGCGTTGCGACGAAAGTCCGGCGACGGCGGGCGCGAATGCCGATGCGCGGCGGGCGCGAGGCTACAGTGGAGGATGGCAGGCGCGCGAGTGCCGATTGGGTGCGGCCGTGACTTCTACGCGCCAGCTCCCACGGCCCGCGTCCCAGTGTCCGGGGCCGCATCCGACACCAACCGGGCCTCAGTCTCCCTGAACGCCCGAGCTCGCCCCGTCGCCCTCACCAACCAGGGGCACCGCCAGCCCTCACCGACCTTTGATGAGCTCCAACACTCGGGGGAAGTCCTCCGATGTCGCCGCGAAAGAT
>JAKAXI010000204.1 GCA_021816665.1 Bacillota bacterium
GAGTGGCCAGGGTTATCCCCCCCTTTATCCGTTCACCGCACGTCGTGCGGCTCATACACCTGACGGTATGACGCAAAACAAACCTATCGTAAAGCATTTGCTCGGAGAGGTCAACGCACATGGTACGCTTCCGGCAACAGGCAAAGCGCACCAAAGCCCTGCGCAGCATGCGCAGGGCTTTGATTCGAAAAAACTTCCGTATATGAAGTTGTCGGTTACGCCTGACCGCCATGGAGCATCTGCTCTGCGGCTTCGATCAATCGACGGGTGATGTGGCCACCCACTGCCCCGGCATCTCGAGCTGCGACGTGCCCCCAGTAGTCTTCACTACCTTGGTGCACCGGCAGACCAAGTTCCGCGGCAATTTCGTACTTCATGTCGTCGAGAGCTTTGTGGCATCCTGGCACAATCTGCGATTTCCCTCTCCCCATGTGTAACACCCCCCGGTAAACTCCGAACGAGGTGCTTGTCCCCGAGCGAACGCCCGGCAATCCGGCTCCTCGTTCGGGTCGTCCCTACGTCAGGACTACCGTAGTGTTCCCGCTCAGGAAGGTCGCACCCTGTTCAGATGTTGGAGGACTAGGATCGTCGGTCCGCTCCGCGTAAAACCTGCCACGC
Source organism: Bacillota bacterium (assembly GCA_021816665.1). Taxonomy (GTDB): domain Bacteria; phylum Bacillota; class Bacilli; order Alicyclobacillales; family Alicyclobacillaceae; genus Alicyclobacillus_L. Next base: position 619 of record JAKAXI010000204.1, read on the forward strand.
GAACCGCGGCAGTGCCAACTGCCGGCGCCAACGGCTCGGTTGTTTCAACAAACGATACAGCCACTCCATGTTGAGCTTGCGAAAGATTGCCGGCGCCCGCTTCACAGCGCCACTCCAGACATCGATACTGCCTCCGACACCGATCGCGACACACGGCGGAAGTGAGCCGTGCCACTCGACGATAAATCGCTCCTGCCTCGGTTGGCCGAGTCCAACGAGCCAGATCGAAGGCGCAAACGCCGCGATCTCCTGAACTACACCCTCAGTGTCCTCAGCGGAAAAATAACCGTCGCGTCCCGCGAACTCGAGGCCAGGGTAACGTTGGCGCATGACAGCAAGGCAGTTTTCCAGCACTTCGGGGCGCGCACCGAGGACGTACACCCGCGACTTCTCTCCACGCTGTTGCGCAGTCTCAAGGAGGTCAAGGACCAGTTCTACCCCCGTCACACGTTCCTCAACAGGGCGACCTTGACGACGCGCAGCCCAAACAACACCGATTCCGTCCGGCGTAACCAAGTCAGCGCGTTGCGCCATGCGCAGAACTTCAGGCTGCTGCTTGGCCATCATGACAAATTCAGGGCCTGCCGTGATGACCATACGTGGAGATTTCTCCGCCATCCAATGAAGAATCTGCTCCACGGCCTGCCTGCGTGTATAGCGATGAAACCGCACACCGAGGATTTGAAAAGTTAATGTCTCCCGTGATTCATCCCTTAGTTGCACTGCATCATCCCTCACCCGTCCACTCATTCATCGTTTCAGTTATACCACAGGGAACTTCAATTGCACCCGATTTCCGCCTCTCCGAGGTATGACCTCAGCAGGGCACGCATAGCCTAACCATGCGATGGTTGTCCAACTAGGGCTTGCGCGAACGACAGATTTGTCGCGTCGAAAGGAGCATCTACATTGTCCGGAAACACTGGGTTCGATGAGGAGAAAACAGCGGTTGATCTCGAAACCCTTCGCTGCGTTCTGCTGCAAACAGTAGCCGAGCATGACGGGCAGTTGCTCCACCCGTCAGTCATTGCGGCAAGTCAACACCTCGACCAAGCTGTGCTGGCTGCCCAGCGTGAGCTGATGCAATCCGCTCACATCACGTCCCAGGCGTGTTCAACAGCTGGAGAACCGGGTTCTGCTGACTGCCTTCAGACACTTGCGTCAATGTAACCCCAAACAGTGACGGCGTGTAGAGGTAGGTAGTCTTGCCGTTTGCCCACGTGATCCAACTGTTCACGTAGCCGTATAGGCCGTTGTGATAGTCAATCGCCATCCCACAGTTCTGCACGGTCTGGCCGTTTTGTGTCAGGTTCCCGAGCGAGTCGAGGTTGATGTACAACGTGTGGTTGTCCGGCTTCGTACTGTCGTAGGTGCCTTGTAGTTTATGGACAGATCCCGATAACTGCCCAGACGGCGTCATCGTCACCTGGTCTGTCCCTGGCGTTGCCTGAAACCCTTGCCACGTGTGCGAACTATGCTGCAACAAGCGCAAGTCGCCGTGGAAACTCGGCGAGATGTTGAAAGTGAGGGTGACGCCAGCGTCAGGTGTCGCCGCAGCCTTCTTGAGCAGAGCCGTGAACGCCTGGTTGTACGCAGTCGTCGATTCGCCGAACGTTCGTTGGAACGCTTGCGCGGGCGACTCCTGCTTTTTCAGGCGATATAGATAGTCTGGGAACGCATTCGGTCCAAAGTGGAGGACCAAGTTCTTCACTGCGAGCCAGTCCTGCAACTCGAGGTCGTAGGGTGCGTTACCGGACAGCACCGCCTGCTCATTTGGCGTCAGTGGCAACAAGGTGCCGTTTGCCGCCGCTTGCATGACACTCTCGGCCAAGCTCCTTGCATCCCCTGCATACCGGACCGAGTTTTCCACTCGGGCCTGCATGTTCATCCCATCGCCTACAGCCAATCCTTCGTTAATCCAACTGGGGACATAAGACGTATTGTCATTTAAAAATGCGTGCGTGAGTTCGTGCGCGAGTGTGTTGGCCAAATCCGGATCATCCGTGTTCTGGTAAAGCGGAATGAGAATGGACTCGTTCTGTGTGAAACCGCCAGTGTCTGCCGAAAAGCTCTTCGCCTGGCTCAGCGATATGCCAAATAGGCTGTTCAGATCACGCTGGTAATCCGCGGCCGTCTTTGCCAGGTAAATGTGGACATTCGTGTTCAAGTTCATCTGCAGCGTGTGGGACACGGTATTCGCCATTTGATAGGTGGTTAGCAATTGTTTCACATGCGCAACCGTGGCGGCTGGCACATCTCCTGTCGGAGCAGAGACAATGATGTGAGACGCGTTATTGGCAGGCTTGTAAACGGGCATCGCTGCTAAACCATTCGGAACCGAGTGGCCCGCTTGTGACCCAGTCCGATTGGCAGACTGGGAAGCAGTGTTACCCGTCTGCTGTGTCGAGTTCAGCGCAGGTCGTCCGCTATCCTGATTTTTAGCTGATCCCGTTTGCGTGGGCAATTGATTTGACGTCTGGCTTAAGAGGTGAAATGGGCTCCAGCTTGGGGGGAGCCCCCTGTGCGTTGTGTCCGAAACTAAGGTACCGCCTGCGATCGCTGCGAGGGTAAGAGCAAACACACTTACGGTGACATGGAACACCCGGTCGCGCCGTTTCGACACTTCCCCCGCCTCCCTCCGCGCCCACTCAACTCCCAACCCATTTACGGGCTGTTACTCGACTGTGAACCATGTTCCCAGTGTATCCAGATTCACTGTCTTTTCAAACGAGAAAAATTAGTAGGCGGTAATATTTACAGGCCCAGACTCGTCCCTAGCACGCGTCCGCTGGAGCGAGACCAAGTTGGGCTGGTTTTCTGCGGAAAGTGCGATTCTGACAGGCTTTCCTGAACTGCCAATCGTTGACTTGACATTACGTTGATGTTACGATATGGTGGCAAGTCAAATTGATGCGAGTACGAGTGTACTTGGTAGGAGGAAGTAAAGTGCAAGGTACAGTAAAGTGGTTTAACTCGGAAAAGGGTTACGGTTTCATTCAGGTCGAGGGTGGCAACGACGTGTTTGTCCACTACTCCGCAATCCTTGGCGACGGCTTCCGCACACTCGAAGAGGGTCAGCGTGTTGAATTTGAAATCATCGATGGACAGCGTGGACCTCAGGCTGCGAATGTAACGAAGCTTTAATTTCTTCTATGACACTGACTTTTAACGCCCCGTTTGCGCGGGGCGTTTTATTTTACCTCACGCAGCTTCGTGCTCCAGCGAAGTACTGAGCCGTCGGTTGAAAGCGATCATCGTTGCGTTCACAAGCAGAATCGCCATCGTCACATAGAACACGTTGCGGATCCCGAACGTCGACGCCACCATTCCGCCAATCAGCGGACCGATCAGGTTGCCGAGGAACAGCGAGCTAGAGTTAAATCCGTACGCCGTCGCCAGGTGCTCAGGCGGTGCCAACTTCTTAACGAGAACGTTGAGCGACGGGATCATGCCGCCAATGAAAAGACCCAGCAAAAAGCGACCGACCAACAGAGTCGGAATCCCATGCGCGAGTGCCTGCGGGATGTACATCACGGCAGCCATCACCAAGGCGCCGACCAGAATGCGGCGTTGCCCAATCCGGTCTCCGAGTCGTCCGAGGGTGGGAGCTCCGATCAAATTGGCGATCCCGGTTGCAGCCACGACAAGTCCAGCAATCAACGCCAGGTGCCTGCCATTGTAAAGCGTCTTGGCATACACGGTGACGATGGGTTCAATGCTCATCATGCCAATCTGAGTGACCAGCGACGCAACGAAGACCGGGAACAAAATCCGCAGGTCCCGCAACCCGGACAACCGGCCGCCGCGCTGTTTCACTGTTTTCGGTCGAGGCTGATGTTGCTCGTGGACAAACAGCATGACAATCACGGTCGCGACAAAGAGCAACCCGCCGGTCAAGAAAAAGACCTGGTGGTACCCGAGTTGCTCAGCCAACCATCCGCCAATCAGCGGCCCAA
>JAKAXI010000205.1 GCA_021816665.1 Bacillota bacterium
CCGATCTTAATGCCGTGAACGGTGTTGACAATGTCCACCAGACCCCCGAAGTGAGTCAGGGCATAGTCGTCGATCGGTTGGTGAATCAACGTCGCGACGACGTTGGCGGTTGCCTGTGGTCCTCCCAACCAGAGGGCGGAATTGATTTTCCCTACGCTGCCGTTTGGTAGGGGAACTTTTGTATCGCGAGGTATGGAAAGCATCTCGATCCGCTGATTTTTAGGGTCGATGCTGCATAGGATGAGCACGTCTGTGTTTCCGCCGACTTGACCGGGACGTGTATCGGTGCCGATTAACAGGACGTTCGTACGACCGACGTCTTGGGAGTTTTTTTTGATATGAACAGGCGTGATAGTCCTTCCCGTCGGTGCTACAGCCGACAGTGGCCGATGGAGTTCATAATAGCCAGCACCGACTGCAGCTATGGCCAGAACGCCAAGAGAAGACCAGATTATGGTCTTTTTACGGGGGGTGCGACGTTTGTCCCCGGTGTTTGGATACTGTTCGCTATGGCGATGGCGTCCAGACAATGAATTCCACTCCCTGCTGCGTCGGTTGGACGTCGTACCCTGTGATCTCTAAAGTCGAAGTGAATGTCGCTAGGTGTCGAGACATGGACATTGTACACACATTTTGGAGGTGTGAGAAGCGTGAAGCGTGTGAATCGGCTTGAGAATCTCTGAATAAGTGGATACACACTTGAAGTTTACTGAAAGTTGACGTAAATTAACGATTACACATCTAAGAGGTGTTGCAAGTGGACTCACAGAAGCGCGGAGGTGACGGTATGGCACAGCAGGAACCGTGGCATCCCACGTTTTCACAAGGTCCGAAAAGGCCCCAAGTGACTCGATATGATCGACTCGTTCGTGATCGCATTCCTGACATGATCGAGTCCATGGGTAACATCGCACTTTGTCGTGAGCTTGATGACGAATCCTTCGCGCAGGCACTTCTTGCCACTGTGATGCGGGCCAGTCAACAGTTTGCCGAGAGCGAGAGTTTGGAGACGATGGCAGACATGTTGGATGCCGTAGACGCGTGGTTGGAAGTCAAGGGCCTGTCGATGGAAGAAGTCGAGCACGCTCGCGAAGAACGCAGAAAACGCTGTGGCGGATTTGACAGGCGCCGATTTCTGGAAGTTGTCGCGGATGGCGACGCGGGCGATGTTTGGACCGCCCACGGCGCCCATTGTTAGCGATTTTGCATCCACATTCAGCCCGTGAGAAGCTCTGAAAAAGGCCGAACACGGGCTATTCGTGATGCCCGGTCCAAGGTTGATTGAGGACTGTGTTGCAGCCAACGCAGATGTACCGGTACTGTTCGCGAACGGTGCGCGCTGGGACAGGCAGGTCCTCCCGGATTACGACACTTGCGTCCAATTCGACAATGCGCTCTTCACGAAATTGAGTACCACCGCATTGCGGACAGGTGATTTCATGCTTTGGCGCAGCCATGCGCACTCACCCCCAGAGATAGATTCGAACAAACATACATTCCACGGCTCATTATAGCGAAGCGGCGCGAGACGTTCCAACGCAGTTGTTCCAATGCAAGTTAATTTGCCGGACGATAACTACTCCAGGTGATATAATAAATCCAGTACCGTGAGGGACTGAACGTACATGACGGTGTTGTGCGGGACTTGCGCATGGTCTGATCACGAACATTTTTACCCGCGTCGCATGCGGTCGAGTGACCGGTTACCGTTCTATGCGCGCTTTTTTTCCTTGGTGGAAGTGGACACCACCTACTACCACATTCCGCGACCGAACACGGTTGTAGCGTGGGTACAGTCGACACCGAAGTCGTTTGTTTTTGACGTCAAGGCGTACCACACGCTCACCTTGCATGACCGTGGCGAGGCGGGCATAGATGGCCGTGAGCAGGACCACCGGGCTTTTCGGAGTGCGCTGTTGCCGCTCATAGAAGCAAAAAAATTGGGCGCTGTACTGTTCCAGTTTCCGCCCTGGTTTGTTCGTTCTGCAGCCAATGAACGCTATGTAGAAGAAATCTGCGCGAGGTATGCCGATTTGGTCGTGGCGATCGAGTTTCGCCACCGCAGCTGGTGGTTGCCAAACGTACAGTCGGAAACTGCGGGATGGTTGAAAGCTTTGGCGGCCGTCAACGTCGTCTGCGATGAACCTCAAGTGGGAATGGGCACCATCCCGTTTATCCCTGAGGTCACTCGCCGGGAGGTCGTTGTCTTCCGTCTCCATGGACGCAACGGGAGTATGTGGTACGAAAAGGGTCTGGTATCATCCGCGCAAAGGTTTGACTACTTGTATACCCGCGAAGAATTGGCTGGATTCCTTCCGGTTGTTCATACCTGGAGTGAAGAGGCGAAGGACGTACATATCTTGATGAACAACAATCAGGGTGACTACGCGGTACGCAATGCGCTCGACTGGATGGATCTGCTCGGGACCCGGCCCGCAGGTGATGTGTCACTGTTGCCAGGGCGGCCCCAACCGTTTTTGTAGAGGCTGTCTCGCCTCTCTGTTGACTGGAGGATCACGATGAACCAAAAGTTTCCCAACTGGATGTTCGCGGCCTTCGCCATCGGCGTGTGGGAGTTGTGTGATCAGATCGCGCGCTTGTGGCATCTTCCGAACTTCCGCTGGGCCGGAGGCATCATTGCCGCCGCACTGGTCTGTGTCATTGGCCTGAGGTACATGATTCGGTTTTTGCGCAGAGACAAGAATGCACGTCCACCAGACGATGATGACTGGAAAAACTACTGAGAGAGGACTGTTTGTAATGCCCGAAGTACATCTTGAACGGATTGACGAATTGGCCGTTATAACCCTTGACAACCCCCCTATGAATGTTTTGAGCCTCGAGATGAGCCAAAAGATTGCAGCAGTCGTGGCTGAACTGGAAGCAGACAAATCTGTCGTCGCAGTCATCCTGACTGGGGCGGGAAATCGGGCTTTCATGGCCGGTGCAGATATCAAAGAGTTCACAGGGTTTATTGCCTTACAAAAGGCAGGTGAGGCGGCGACTGTCTTTGACGACACGATGCAACGCCTGCACCGCCTTTCAAAACCTACGATTGCCGCCCTGAATGGATATACCCTCGGTGGCGGGTGTGAGTTGGCACTTGCTTGCGACTTTCGGATTGCAGAAGAACAGGTGCAGATTGGATTTCCCGAGGTGAAACTCGGGCTGTTCCCTGGAGCTGGGGGCACACAGAGACTGCCCCGTTTGATCGGTGAGTCTCGAGCCAAGGAACTTATTTTGACGGGGGAGTCGATTTCGGCAAACAAAGCTCTGGAGATTGGCCTGGTCAACCGCGTCGTTCCCGCTGGGCAAGCAGTTGCTGCAGCAAAGGAGTTTGCGTCCGTATTTCGCGAGCGCAGCCAAGTCTCCATAGGATTGGCCAAACGCGCAATCGACGAGGGACTAGACGGAACGCTTGATGATGGTCTGAAGTTAGAGGCAAGGCTGTTTGGCGAGGTCTTCAGCGCGGAGGATGTCGCCGAAGGGGTGAACGCTTTTCTGGAAAAACGTGCTCCAAAGTTTCGGCACCGCTGATCCAAAATCACCAGGACTTCTCTAACCAGTCTCCATACCAATCTCGGATCGGACCGTATGCCGCGGGTGCTGCGAGTCCAAGTCGTTTGGCCACTTCCGGGTGCAGGAGGCCGAGCAGTTGTTCAAGGCCGTCGAATAGGCGGGGAGAGGGCCTGCAGTACAGACCTTCCGACAAGACAAATAAATGTTGCCTGGTGAACGCCGGGGTGGTCTGCCAGCCGCTCCGGCGTTTGATCTTTTCGAGCGGGACCTTGTGCTGCGGGATACCAGTCCAGCACGTGAGGACCACGTCCGGTTGGGCGTCAACCACCTGCTGTCCGTCATCTTGAACTTGAGATCCATGTCGGTCGGCAAAAATGTTCCTCGCGCCAGCGCGATCGCACAGTTCGGTCAGCCAGTTGTCGCGTGCGGGTGAGAATATTGGGTTAGGCCACCATTCGATGTAGACGGAAGGTCGCTCTTTTAGTGGTGCCGTTGCCTCAGTGACTCGCAAAAGTCGACTCCGCAGCGCATCGACAAGCGATTGCACAGCGATCTCCCTCCGTACAGATTCTGGCAACGCGTCCGCTATGCGACTGGCGTCCTGGAGTACATCCTCGAAGCTGTGCGGGGACAACGTCACTTGTGTCAGTCCGGCATGGTGTACGGCCTCCACGACCTTCTCCATACCGGGTACAGACAGCGAAGAAACGACAAGGTCGGGGCGAAGTGCAGTGAGTGCGTCGATGTCTATGTGTAAATCCGGGCCGAGTTTGGGCACGCGTGACACCACGTTTTCCGGGTAGTCTGAGTACTGGTCCACCCCGACGATCTGGTCGCCTAAGCCAAGGGCACACAGGAGTTCCGTGTTGCTTGGGCAGAGTGAAGCGATGCGGATAGTGCTTTGCATGGTGGCCCTCCAGATGGCTCGGATTGTCAGTTTTCTGCGTCTTCGATAAAATGGCGAAAAGGCGGGTGACTCGACCTAGTGAGTCGTTGAGATC
>JAKAXI010000206.1 GCA_021816665.1 Bacillota bacterium
ATCTTGATTGTGGCGCTGTCCTCAACGTTTTTTGTCCTTGCGTTCGCAAGCATGGCTGGCTTTGCGATTGCCCGTCTGCCAGTAAAGGCGAAGACACCGACTATGGTCGGACTCTTGATGATTTCCGTCTTTCCGCCGATCGCGATCATTACGCCACTGTACATGCTCCTGCGCACGGTGGGCTGGCTAAACTCGTATCAGGCCTTGATTATTCCTTACACGGCCTTTAACCTGCCGTTTGCGACCTGGATTCTGCGCAACTATTTCCTGCAGGTCCCTGGGGCACTGTTTGAAGCTGCGAAAATTGACGGCGCATCTGTGTTTCAGACGTTCTATCGAATTTTTCTACCGCTCACATCCCCTGGACTGTTCACGGCTGCCGTGTTCACGTTTGTGGCGTCCTGGACCGAGTTTTTCATGGCGCTGGTGTTCAACACGTCTAACTCGATGCGCACGATTCCAGTCGGGATCGCGCTGTTTAGCGGGCAGTTCAGTGTTCCGTACGGAGATCTGTTCGCGGGGTCGGTTGCATCCATTGTACCGATTCTGATTCTGGTTGTGATTTTCCGCAAATGGATTGTCTCCGGATTGACAGCGGGTGCAGTAAAAGGTTGACTGGGTAAAAGGTTGACCCGGTAAGGGGTCGCCATCTATCGTCAGGAACAAAGATCGTGACAACTTGAGGAGGTTTCTGGACGTTGCAGCGCAAATGGTGGAAAGAAGCAGTCGTGTACCAAGTCTACCCACGGAGTTTTATGGACAGCAATGGCGACGGCATTGGGGATCTCAACGGGGTGACGTCGCGACTCGACTACCTGGCAGAACTCGGCGTAGACGTACTGTGGCTCAGCCCAATCTACCGCTCGCCAAATGACGACTTTGGCTACGACGTCAGTGACTACCGGGCCATCATGGACGAATTTGGTACCATGGAAGACTTCGACCGACTGCTTCAAGAAGTTCATGCACGTGGGATGAAGCTGGTCTTGGATCTGGTCGTAAACCACACGTCTGACGAACACCCATGGTTTGTCGAATCTCGCAAGAGCAAGGACAGTCCTTACCGCGATTACTATATCTGGCGGCCTGGTCGCGATGGGCGCGAACCGAACAACTGGCGGTCGGTGTTTACGCGTTCTGCTTGGGAATTCGACGCTGACACTGGCGAGTACTTTCTACACCTGTTCAGCAAGCGACAGCCGGACCTCAACTGGCACAACCCAGAAGTTCGCGAACGCGTCTACGAAATGATGACCTGGTGGCTCGACAAGGGGATTGACGGCTTCCGGATGGACGTTATCAACGCGATCGCGAAGGCTGAAGGTTTGCCAGATGCCCCTCACACGGACGCTGATGGATACGGCTGGGGAGGGGTGCACTTCCTCAACTTGCCGAAAACGCACGACTATTTGCAGGAGATGAATAAGCGGGTGCTGTCGAAGTACGACATCATGACTGTGGGTGAGACTGGCGGTGTTACGACGGCAGACGCGCGCCTGTTCGCAGGGGCGGACCGCCACGAACTGAATATGGTGTTTCAGTTTGAACACGTCGACCTGCTTGACTCGGGTCCGGGTGGCAAATGGGACGTGAAGCCTTGGTCGCTTGAAGACATGAAGACGATCATGAGCCGTTGGCAGAACGACCTCTACGATGTGGCGTGGAACAGTTTGTTTTTCAACAACCACGACCAGCCACGCGCACTGTCCCGCTTCGGCAACGACGGCCCGTACCGTGTCCCAGCAGCAAAGATGCTCGCTACGTTTTTACACCTGCTGCAGGGTACACCGTTTATCTACCAAGGGGAAGAGATAGGAATGACGAATGTCCGCTTTGCGCAAATTGATGACTATCGGGATGTCGAAATTCTTAATTTGTGGCAGGAGCGGGTCATTGAGGGCGGGGAAGACCAAGAGCTCTGGATGCAGCGTATCTACGCAAAGGGGCGAGATAACGCCCGGACACCGATGCAGTGGAGCGCCAGTGAAAACGCGGGTTTTACTACCGGGACGCCGTGGATCGCGGTCAACCCCAATTACGAGGAGATTAACGTCGAAGCGGAAAGAAGCCGTCCGGATTCTATCTACCAGTACTACCGCAAGCTCATTCGCCTGCGTAAAGAACATCCAGTTGTGGTGTATGGAAAGTACGACCTGATTCTCTCCGAACACCAGCAAATTTACGCCTACACTCGCACGCTGGGCGATGCGTGCTGGCTGGTCGTAAACAACTTCTTTGCTGAGCCAGCAGAGTTTGTGTTGCCAGAAGACCTGCGCGGCCGAGTTGACGCTGCACAACTCATGATTGCCAACTACTTCGTAGACAGTACGGAAAGTGTGCGACAATTTGCTCTACGCCCGTACGAGTGTCGAGTGTACAGCCTCTAGTCGCATTCACCCACCCTGGTCAATGCGACTGGGTGGGTGATTCCATCGCAATTCTCCGCTCCAGGCGCTTCGTGAGGACCTTGAACCACACGTTCATTCCGGTGAGTGCTGCAACTGTCACAGCGAGAACCAAATAGGTGTCCATCGTAAATTCCTCCAATGATGAGTTCCGGTCGGCAGCCCCGCCTTCGCTGCCGACATTGGTGACCCCGTATGTCACCTTCCATGAACAAGCATAGAAGGCCAAGGTTGAAATCTGCTCAAAAAGATGTTGAGATTGTGTGAAGGAGTCATCGACAAATTTTGCGCATACCTGTTAACATAGGTCAGACAACTGTTGCTCTCTGGACAGCTTGAGATTTTGGGGGCGAGAACGTGGACGATATGGACCGCTTGCGGGCGATGAATCAAGCGCGCAAAAAGGCCCGGCGACGGGGCGTGCGGCGCAGACAATTTGCGGCTGTAGCGTCAATTGCCGTAATTGGGGTCGGCGCGTGGGGGACGTCCGGGTGGTGGCTCCATTTGGGAGGCTCACCAAGCACTGCTTCTGCGACTACGCAGCAGGCCAAAGTAACGAAAGGAAACACCCTGAAGACAAAACGCATCAACGGGACTTCAGGTCGACCGACTGCGAAACAGGTTGACAACGCCAGTGTCAGCCAGAACCAAACCGGAAGTGGTAACGTGAGTACGCAACTCCCCCCTTCCGCCATGCTGAACGTTCCACCCCAAGACCAGTATCCACAACTGCCCAATGGCTGTGAAGTCACCAGTCTGTCGATGCTGTTCACCGCCATTGGCCACCCTGTGAGCAAAATGACGCTCGCTCAAAAAATGCCGTACGACCCCACTCCGCGTGTAAAGAACGCAGCAGGGCAAATCGTGTCGTGGGGGAATCCGAACGTCGGTTTCGTCGGCTCCCCGTACGTGTGGTCGGATGGATTCGGCATCTACCACGGTCCGATCATCAAGTTGATCGACAAGATTTTGCCGGGCGAAGGCGTCGATTTGACAAAACAACCCTTCACCGACGTTCTCTCGTATGTCGCCCGAGGCATCCCGGTTGAAGCTTGGGTGACCGCAGAACTGAGACCAACCAAAAGGTTCTGGGAAACGTGGCAGACACCCGAAGGGCCAATTACGGTCACGCAGCAGGAGCATGCTGTACTCATCGTCGGCTACGACGCCACGCACGTTTACATCAACAACCCGATTAACGGTGAGAAGGACGAAGCGGTGAATATGCAGAACTTCCTTGGCGCTTGGCACCAACTTGGAGACCAAGCGGTCACGATTGTTGCGAAAAAGTAGCCGTCGCGACCGCTCGGGGATTAGTTCGAACCCGTCATGCCGGGTCGACCGTCCGACGCCTTTGCACGTGGTCGCCAAATGCCGAGGTCGCGCTGCAGGAGTTCTGCCAGAGCGGCGATGTCGCTTGCAAAATAGGCTTCGAGCTCAGCACGCGTCCCCGACTCCATACTGACTTTCTTCAGAACCATCGATTTTGCGCGCAGTCCCAGGCGTTCGCGGACAGAAGCAGGCACCAGAGGTTTGACAAGCTCCTTGAGACCGTTTGGTTTCGAGATAAAGTTGTACACCAGCCGGGAGGTTGGCTGCCCGGACTCGTTGTGCGTGAGCGAAGTGTCAATTGGCACATCGGGATTGACGCCTAAAAATGCCAACACCTCTCGTACATGAACGCTTGGATCTCTCACAAATTCCTCGAACAGCAGCACCTTTACCTGATCGCGTCCGAACACGTCAAAGTAGCGCTTCACCTGCTCTGTGTAGAGCCCGAGTTCGCGGTACAGCCACATCGGTTCGTAGTCATTCGCGTGCCGAGCCTGCTCCTGCGCGAGGCTGTCCTCGAACGACATCGTCTCCCGTTCATCACGAATCAAGTGTGTATACGCAGAATACGCGCGATCGACCGGGTTGCGCAGCAGAATGATGACCTTCGCGTCTGGAATCGTCTTGTGGATGCGCGCCGCGGTTCCAGGGTAGTAGAGATAGAACACTGACGATTCACCGACAGCGGTCTCACCTTTTACATCGTCAAACAATTGCTCGTAGACCGCGCGATCACGGATC
>JAKAXI010000207.1 GCA_021816665.1 Bacillota bacterium
GGGGCGGACTGCTGGTTCTACTCACTTTCTTGACGCTGTTCCACCATACCGGACCTTGGGAACTGATCGCGTTTAACTTTGTGCTGTCCAGTTTGGGCACCGTCTTCAACCCTGCGTCAGTCGTCTTGACCAAAGAAATTGCTTCTGACGAACTGCTGCTGCGCGCACGTTCCATCCTCAACGTCGGTCAGAAGACCATGGAGATTGCAGGCCCGGCAGCAAGTGGTCTACTCATCGGGTTGTTTGGGTCAGGTGTCGTATTCGGTGTCAACGCAGCAACGTTTCTTTTTTCTGCACTGACTCTGACGTTGATGAAAGTACAGGAGCCAGAGCGACGCAAGAGTTCTCTCGCGCCGAAAGCGCTGGTTCAGGACGTCAAAGAAGGGGCTTCTGTGTACCTGTCGTCGCCGTACGCGCGGACCCTGACTCCGTTTGTCTTGATGTACAACTTTCCCGTCGTGGCCATCGAGTTTCTGGTCGTGAATTTCGTAGCCAATACCTTGCACTACACTTCCAACCACGGCGCGTTTATCGTCGGTTTTTTCAACACAGCGCTTGCGGTAGGCGAACTTTGCGGGAGCTTTACGATCCCGTTTTTCTCCCGCGTCTTATCCAAAGAACGCCTGCCGATTATCGCTATGTCCATCTCCGCCGCTTGTTTAACGACCGTAGGATTTTTGCGCTCACCTGTCGCCATTGCATTCCTGTTTTTTATCGCAGGGTTCTGCATGATTGTGTCGAACACCGTCTTCTTTACATCCATCCAGTTAGCTGTCCCGCATGATGCCCTCGGTCGTATCTACGCGCTCCTCGGCGCCGTATTCGACGCCGCCACCCCGATATCGCAGGTGGTGTTTGGGGCTGTGGCAGCTCTGATGCCGGTCTCGCTGCTGATCAGCGGCGCCGGTGGGCTGGCGTTTCTCGGTATTTCGTCCGCCTGGCTGAGCCCCTTGGTTCAACATCCGCCAAAAGCATCCGGGGTTGAACAACACGATAATCCTGTGGATCCGACCGTTGATCCGGCAGTCAACGCGGAGGTCGAGCCGAACCTCGGCCCGGACGTCGATGCAGCAGCCGATTCGCAGGCATTCACCTCCGCCGCACTGGAGCCGGATCTCACTGAAAGCGACATCTAGCAGAGGCGCGCATAGCCAACGCGTACATGTCAGCGCCTGTTCGTCGAAAAATTACCTCGCTGAAAGGGTCTCTTCACTTTAGGCGAATCGGTTCACGGTAGATTGCCGAGGACTGTTTGCTCGTGATCAGCCCATCATCAACCATGTTCTGGAGAACGATGGCTTGGCGCTGGCGGGCGAGCTTGAGATGAATGAACGGATCAAACAGGGAAGGTAAATTCGGAAGTCCGGCCAGCATGGTCAACTCTCCGTCATTTAACTGTGAAGGGGTTTTTCCGAAGTACGTTTCAGCGGCATCGTAGAGGCCATACGCACCTGCTCCGAAGTAAATCGCGTTTGCGTACAAGGCAAACGTCTCCGGCTTGCTCTGTGTGTCGTAAATGCCGATTGCGTAAAATGCCTGCGTGATTTTATACGGGATTGTCTTCCTGTGCACGATGATCGAGTTATCGACCAACTGCTGCGTGATTGTGGACCCGCCTTCGACATAACCGTCTTTTTCTACATCGACGATGAAGGAGCGCATGATGCCAATCGGGTCAATGCCGGGATCGGTGAAAAACCGTCGGTCTTCCGTCGCAATCATGGCATTGCGAAAGACAGTCGGAATCTGATTGTACGTCATGTAGTGTTCATGTCTCACTGCGACATCGTGCATGACGACCCGTTGTACGCGCTGACCGACATTGTTGAAAATGCGAAAGTAGAGGAACAGCAGCCCAAAAGTGACCGCTACCGCCAACCCTATAAAGACCACCGTCCGAATCAGCCACTTGAGTAACCGCACCTTAAGGCACCTCATCTCTCGTGGTTGGGTTCATACACCAACAAAAACGGCCGCCTAAAAGGCGACCGCAGGGTTGAAAAAGTTCAGCAGCCGGCTGGATTTGGGCTGACGTTCCAAGTGCGTCCGTCCTTTGGCCGTAGACATCGCAGCCCACACGCAGCCGACACCGCAGCCGAGATGCGCGAGATAAAAAGCAGTATACGAACACGGAACCGTTCCAGCCTTTATAGTATCATGGAATCGCGGACGCAAGGCTGCCGCTCATCTCCCGCACATGTGGAGACTCACTGACGAGGAGGAACTTGACATGAACCACGATCCACTGCCGTACACCGCCCCAACCGGGCGTGAACCGCTTGAGTTACATATCACCCTCTACGAGATGCCCGATGGCATGTACTTGGCGACCTGCGCTGAGATCCCACCCTGCCAAATCCTGCGTGGAAACAAGGATCACGCGTTCACGGACGCGCGGCGCTTCATCAAACAGTTTCTCGACGAGCGCGCGGAGAGCGGCCGCCCGTTCACCCTCCCGGAAATCCGCACAGTGCGAATTTAGCGGGCCTCGCGCTTGGACTTTGCGGGAATCTACGATAGCCGGAAGCAACGTAGCGCCGCGAGTCTAGCCGACCTAGGCGATGTAGGGCGAGTCCAGCAATCGCGGATTCGAATGTAGCGCGGTCCTTGGCATCGTGATCCCGGGGAGGGAAACAGGTGAGCGAGAACCTGTACGAGGAATATGCCCGTGTGGCGCGTGAGCTAGCGCAGACCTACCGTGTGCCTGACATCTTGTCGCCAGAGACACGGCTGGTGTTTGTGCTCGAATCCCCACATGTGCAAGAGCTCAAGTTCGGCGCTCCGGTGTCGGGTCCGTCTGGCGCAACCATGACAAAGCACCTGTTTGGTGATGATTACGCGCGCTACCCGCTCGGCCGATTGGTCAAAAAGAACGCCGACGACAAAGTGCATCGGCCGCGTCTCGACCGGATTGGGCTGATGAACGTCTGCAACATTCCAATGCAAGCCGCTGCGTACGACAACCAAGAGGTCGTGGAGACTTACGGACGGTGGATGCAAGCGATGGCTACTCTGCGCTCGTCGAACCAAACTGATCAGTACCGGGACAAGCACGTCGAAGCCGTCCAAGCCGTATTGGTGCACAGCCTGCGCAGAAAGCTTCAGTCCCTGATCGGGCGCCCGCTCACGCTAGTCCCTTGCGGCCGCTTCGCGCAAAAATTCTTCCGACTCGCTGGCGTGCATAGTCCGGGATGGATCGTGATCGACGGCGTTCCCCACCCCTCCTACAACTCTTGGGATCGCGCTCAGTACCAGGACGTCATTGGCCGCGTTTGCCAGGTGCTAAACGATGAGTAGGCCAGCGAGTTCCAGGGCGAGGGCAGAGGCTGCGGATCGCGCCAATGTGGCGCTATCGCGGCCGAGGACGCCCGGCTAGCGCCATTCTGGCGTTACTTGAGAACGACGGCACGGCGATTGCACCAATGTGGCCAGCGTCCTTTCTACTCCACAGGCAATTTGAGCTGGTTCCAAGCGCGCAGTTCCAGGGTGCGAGCACCCTCTGCGACGACGGGATCGGCCTGAGCCAACTGCTGGGCCTCTTCCTCGCTGTCACAGTCGTACATGACCAATCCGCCTCTGCCATCGACAAACGGCCCAGCCATGACGACCTTGCCTTGACGGTACAAACCACTGATGTACGCCAGGTGGGCGGGGCGGATCTTCTGATTCAACTCTGGGTCGACAATTGTCAGCAGTGCCACGTATCTCATCGTTATTTCTCCTCTCGAGTAGGTTTGCTTGCATGGCGCAGGAGTTTCAAGTAGGTCGAGAGAAACTTCGGCCAATTGCGGTTGGATGAGTAGTAACTCTCGAGCAGCGTCTTGAACAGGCCGTACTTCCCCGCATACGGGAACCAGTTGACTTCGCGCAGGCGCTTGCCTTTGTCCACCATGACCGCTGTCTGTCGGCAGAATATGCGCATCCCGTCTGGCCCGTGGTAGCGGCCGAGGCCACTTGACTTCTCGCCACCAAAGGGAAGGTCGTGGTTGACGATCGTGATCACTACATCGTTAACCAGCACGTTCCCACTCACAAGTTGCGACGCGACGCGACGGCCGCGCCCGACGGCCGCTGTCCAAACGCTCGCTGACAGGCCGTACTCGGAGTCGTTGGCGAGGGTGATGGCTTCTTCTTCTGTGTCGAAGGGGATCACGGGCAGCACCGGCCCAAACGTCTCCTCCTGCACAACAGCCATGTCTTGGCGGACATTGGTCAAGACCATCGGCTCGAGCCACAGCCCACTTTCCGGCGCAGCGCGCCATTCCTCTGGTGGCCGTCCTGTCTGAAGCACCGCACCTTCGGCGAGCGCTGCAGAGACGTGCCGACGCACAATGTCGACTTGGTGTGGGAAGGTCATCGATCCGATGTCCGAGCTTGCGTCTGTGCCCTGGCGCAGGTTTCGAACCTCTGCGCACAGCTTGTCGACGAACCTATCGTACACCGACCGCTCCACGTAAATCCGCT
>JAKAXI010000208.1 GCA_021816665.1 Bacillota bacterium
CAAATAATCGGTCCATCCCTCCCGTCACCAGCTTGAGCACATCCGCAAGGTCATTTCGCTGTACTTAAGCTAAGTGCAGAGGATTGTTGGGTGTTGCCTGTTAAGTTATAAACGCGCCGTACGGATAGTCAGTGAAGTATGGAATGTAGCTTTCAAAGTGCTCCGTTTCGACTAACATGCGCTTCCCAAAGCGCCGTTCCTCTTCACCCATGTCACACAATAAACAACGCTGATTGGCCGTGTAGTAATGCTCACATGAGTGCAATTCCTGTTGAAGCTTTAGCGGAATATACGGGTACGCGTAAATTTGCCCATGTGGATGAGAGATGGTTGCCCCCACCTCTGCGCCACGGTTCTCGAAAATAAGAATGTACTTGTGGCGTTCATCCTGACTCAGCGTTCGGAAACGCTCGACCCAGAGGTCGACTAACATCCGAATTCGGCTCGTCGGTAGACTAGGTAGAGACGTATCGTGATCTGACGAGTACAGGATGACTTCGCATTTCCCGTAGGCATGCTCTGCACGGTACGGTCCGAAAGCTACATCATCAGGCCTAGGCGGCTTCCCCGACAACATTGGAAAGTCATTGTCATAAGCGTATACTTCGTACTCTTGCGGGACCTTGCCTGATCCCGGACAAAAGGGGCATTCCCCACTCTTTGTCTGAGGTCGTCGTTGTCGATCAGCAGACACCATGGTCCAGTCGCTCAGCAGAGGGTTGTAGCGCAATTCCGCCATTGCCATCATCTCCGGTTGTGACCCACTCGGCCACCCACGCGATTGTGATCATGTCATCGCTATGGGCAGAGGTCATATCTGGGTGTACTCAGTTGCCTATAGCGCAGGTGTAAAAACATTTCGCAAAACCATACTGGCAGCACCCACGGATGTCGGATTCGACAAGAAGCTGCTGCGCATGACTTTCAATTTGGCACAAGCGATATCCAGTGCATTTTCACCGATACTGTCCAGTATCGGATCAAACAAGTGACGTCCTGCACGGCTCAACCCACCGCCAATAATCACAGCTTCTGGATTGACGGCGTTGATTAAGAAAGCAAGAACTTCACCTAAGTGTCTGCCAGCGGTGGTGAACAGGTCCTTCGCAAGAACGTCACCTCGCTCCGCCGCCTCATGGACGGTGAGTCCTGTCACCCGGGAAAGGTCCCCATCCACCAAGTCAGCGATCAAGGTCGGGGTACCGGCTTCGATCGCTGCGACCGCCCGCTGTGCCAAGGCAGGTCCGGAACACACTGTTTCAAGACACCCCCGCTTCCCACAGGAGCACACAGCCCCGCCCGGTTCAACAACAACGTGCCCGATTTCACCGGCACTGCCAGATATGCCTGCCAAGATCTCTCCTTGCACGACGATGGCCGCTCCAACACCGACTCCGACATTCACAAATATAAAATTATCTAACGACTTAGCGTTGCCAAACCAACGTTCCCCCGCAGCCATGGCGCGCACATCGTTGTCGACCAATACGTCCACGCCAAACCGCGCTCTCAAATTGTCACGGATGTTCACCCCGCCCAACTTCAAAATGGGTGCAAAGACGGCTGTCCCCACCCCACTGTCCACAATCCCGTGCATGCCAACCCCAATGCCAAGGACTTGGGACATGTGGATGTGGCACGACTCTTGAAGTTGCAGCAACACATTTTCAACGCTGTCACCGAGCATGGTCAGAAATCGTTGATTGCTATTTTGGACAGAAAACTCATAAGATTTCCGCACCAGGACCCGCGCTTCTAGATCGAGGGCCACAATCCGGAGCTCATGAATTCCCACGTCCACCCCGAGGATGCATCGCGACTCAGGGTTCAAACGTAGGTAGACAGGTTTCCGTCCACCCGTCGACTCTCCACGGCCCCACTCTACAACAAGTCCTTCCTCAAGCAGTTCTCCAACCAAGTTGGTCACTGTAGGCTTCGTCAACCCAGTGCGCTCCGCGATCTCCGACCTGGAAATATCCCCAGATTCACGAATGAGGCTCAGGATTGCCGACCTGTTCATCTGTTTCATCGTTGGCGCAGACGCAGTGACCAGTTTCACCGGTGTTCCCCTTCCCTAACGACCATCGCGCCACGGTAAGTAGTTTGGCTGGTAGAAACGCTGCATCTGTCCCGTAGCAACCGGTTCTGTTTGTTAATTATTTTAACTTATATTCCATACGCCTGCAATACACAGGTAGGTGCAAGTATTCCGAACACGATTCACAAAATCACGCGAGTAACTAAGCTTGCCGCATGACAATCGCGATCACGGCGGCTGGCCCGTGGATTCCGGTCGTCTGGTCGTTCTCAATGTCCGATGAGCGGCTTGGCCCGGTGACAAAGTGAACATACGAATCCATCTCAGTCGGCTTGGCGACCCGTTCCAACGCCTCCCCCAGTCGCGTCACAATCTGACTCGCGCCAACCATAGCGATGTGAATCGACGGCAGCAAATGCACTGAACGCCCTCGTCCCCCACCGCACGCCAACACCAATGTCCCCGTGTCGGCCACAGCCGCGCTACACCCTGTGATCCCGATATTTATGGAAGAGAACTGGTCTCGCGGGTCAACGCCCCACTTTAGCACGGTCTGCCCCTCAAGCGAGTTTCCCACCCACTGCTCAAGCTCCGCGTCGTTCCACATGCCAATACGCTCCGGCTTCCTGTCGGCCATGATGCCGGCGAGCGCGGTGCGCAGTTGTGCAATATCGTCAACCACCCGAACCTCACCGCCAAGTCCTGTGAATCGCTCTTCAAAGTGAACGATGCGCTCATCCGACGACAGATTGAATTCACGCCAGAAGTCGGGAATACCTACAACGTCGCGGGACGGTGCTTTCGTGAGGGGACGTGGGCGGCCAATCTGGGTCGCAATGCGATTGAGAAAAGCCTCTTTGTTCATTTGCCTGTCCTCCCGGACTCGCGTGATGTCGTCTTCAGTTCCTGCTCTAGCAAACCCCACATTTCACGAAAAGACTGCTGCGCCAGCGCCGGGGCATTCCTTCCCTCCGTCCACCCCCGCAGCGGGCCAATCTTCGCCTCAATGTGCCCATCCCGAACGAGCGGACCTTGACCTATTCGCGCTGTCCTCATCGCCAGCTTGTAGCGACCGACTTTGGCGAACGCGAACGCGAAACCCTTGAAGGCTGCTCGCTCTGCCGGCTTGACCCAGCCCCGTTCGACGTTGCGCTGGCGAAGATACACCAGCATGTCGTGAATCGGGATCTTTACGGGACACGCTTCAGAGCACGCACCGCAAAGACTCGAGGCGTACGGCAAATCAGCGTATTGCTCGCCCTGGTTGAGCACCGGCGACAACACAGCACCGATGGGGCCAGGGTACACGGAACCGTATGCGTGGCCGCCGATCTGTCGGTAGACCGGGCACACGTTGAGGCACGCGCCGCAGCGGATGCAGTTGAGCACTTCTTTCATCTTCGCGTCCGCGAGTTGGTTCGACCGGCCATTGTCGAGCACGATGATGTGCATCTCGCGGGCGCCGTCGTGATCGCCTTCACGCCTTGGTCCGGTCAGCACGGACATGTACGTGGTGATGTTCTGCCCCGTCGCACTGCGCGGCAATAGGTTGGCCATGACCTCGAGGTCGGCGAATGTCGGCAACAGCCGCTCCATGCCCATCAGTACGATGTGCGTCTGCGGCAGGTTCGTGACCATGTCTGCGTTGCCTTCGTTAGTGAAGAGGACGACCGAGCCAGATTCTGCAATTCCGAAGTTACACCCGGTGATCCCGACATCCGCCTCGAGGAACTTCTTTCGCATTGTTCGTCTCGCGAAACCCGCCAAGGTTTTGGTGTCCGTGGTCAAATTCTCTCCACCCGCCTCTGTGAAGAGGTCTTTAATCTGCTGCCTGTTCTTGTGAATAGCCGGAATAATGATGTGAGACGGGGTCTCCTTGGCGAGCTGCACGATGTACTCACCAAGGTCAGTTTCAACTACCTCCACGTCCGCGGCTTCGAGCACATGGTTGATCCCGATTTCCTCCGACACCATCGACTTGGACTTCACCACCGAGCGCGCCTGCTTCGCCCGGATGATGTCGAGCACCATTTGGCTCGCTTCACTGGCATCCGCCGCGAACTGTACGTTGCCCCCGGCCCGGGTAACGTTGTCTGCGAACTGCCCCAAATAGTAGTCCAGGTGTGCAACGGTGTGCGCTCTGATCTGTTGTCCGCGACTGCGCCACTCTTCCCACCGCCCAAGCGATTCTGTCGCCGTGTACTTTTTGGTGCGCAAGCGATCGGCGGTGAAACGCACAGCTGCGCGCAGGAAATCGTCTCCGAGCGCCACTCGCGCGCGGTCAAGCACGTGATTGCCTTGGTTCATATCGTGATCGCCTCTCGAGAACCTGTGCCAAATTGCATGCCTTCATAGAGCAGCTGCGCGACAT
>JAKAXI010000209.1 GCA_021816665.1 Bacillota bacterium
TTTTTGTGGGTGCAGACGCCTCATTATGTAAACTCGCGGTCGATATGGGTGGGGAAAGCGGGTGAAAATCGGGATCCGAAATCGGATAACGTTGTTTGGACGCGTTAGGGGGAACAGCCCCGGGCCCGCTAGCCCCCCAAACAAGCCGCGTTAGGTCGGCCACCAAAGCAAACTGGGACAGCCGCTGACCGCTGACCGGCTAGCCGCCACAGCAAACTAAACTGCACCAAAGCGAACCCGGCTACCTCCCAAGACACTCCCTACTGTTCCGGACTGGCGAGGACGAACGTGTTGCCGTCGGGATCCTTAAAAATCGCCTGCATCCCGCCCCAGTCAGAGCGAGCCGCCGGCTGGACAAACTCCACGCCGCGCGCCGCGAGGGCTTCGTACTCGGCCCGCACGTCGTCACTCGTAAAGGCGATGTTTTGAAACGTGCCAATGGCCGCTTCCCGTCCTGGCGGCGTGAACAGCACGACGAGCGTCTGAGAGCCTGGAGGTCGCAGTTCAAGCCAACGCTGCCCAGCGCCAAACGCTTGATCCGTCACGACTTCAAAACCAAGCTTGTCCCGGTAAAAGGTGAGCGACCGGTCCTGATCGCTCACAGGGATACTGACAAACCGCACGCGCATGGTCATGCGTTTGCGCCTTCGGCGTGAATCTGCTGCAGCGCCTGGACGAACACCTCGACAGGTTGTGCCCCGGAGAGCGCGTACTTGTCGTTGAAGATGAACAGCGGCACGCCGGAGATGCCGGCTTCCTGCGCAAACGTCAGGTCCTGTTCGACAGCCTGGCGCACGGCCGAGCTCTGCACCTTCTCGCGCATCTCGTCGCGATCGAGTCCGAAAGACACCGCGATGTCGAGCAGCACCTCAAGGTTTCCGATGTCTTTGCCCTCTTCGAAGTGAGCCGCAGTCACCGCATCCGTCATTTGCGTCTGCAATTCTGGCGGCGTGGCGAGAATCAGCTGATGGGACAGGCGTGTGTTCGGCATATTTTGCACATGCTCAAACGCGAAGTCAAGGCCACAGGCTTCTCCAGCTTCGCAAATGCGGTCCTGCATTTGCTGTACGCGCTCCTCACTGCCAAATTTCTTCGCCAGATCGCTGTACGGGCGGCCTTCCAAGGGCGTGGTTGGGTCAAGAAGAAACGCTCGCCAGTGAATCTCTACAGGCTCCTCATTCCACGTCTCCAGTGCCTGGAACAAGTGTTGTTTGCCAATCCTGCACCAAGGACACACGGTGTCCTGAAACACGTCAATTTTCATCGTGCTGCGCCTCCTCCAAAACCTGCAGGTTCGCAAACCTGCTTCTACCATTATCTCATACCTGCGCAAACGAGACGCGCCGCCAAGGAGGCGAAAAGACCTCTCTGGCGACGCGAGTTCACATCAAGCTGTGCCATAACCTTAGGTTTACGCGACCTGCTGAGCGACCACAGTCTTGTGCAGTGGCAGCAGGAGACCCGCCAAGAAACCAAGGACCGCGACTCCGAATACCACCAGGAACACATCGTGCATACCGTGTTCGAGCACCGCCTGCACCGCGTGGAACACCGCAGGCGGCAGTTTGCTCGGGTTCGTGTTGAGCACCTGTCCAACGCCAGTGCCAGACGGCATGTTGTGCAGGTGCGTCTTCGCGTACAGAGCGGTGGAACGGTTGAAGATGGCGCCGAACACCGTGATCCCGACCGTCTGCCCGAGTGAGCGCATAAACGTGTTGGATGCCGTCGCCGCGCCGCGCATGTTCCAACCTACGGCTGCTTGTGTCATGACGGTGGTCGGCGTGATCGAATAACCCATACCAAGGCCGATCACGACCATCAACCCGACGAAGTACCAGTACGGCGAATTCAGGTTAACCGCCGCCATCCACGCGGCGCCGAGCGCGACGAGGACAACGCCTGTCATCGTCGTCAGCTTGGAGCCAATGCGGTACATGAAGCGTCCGGACAAGGTTGCGCCAAGTGGCCACGCCACGGACATCGGCATCAGCGTCAGACCCGAACTCGTTGCGCTGTGCCCGAGCAGGGACTGAATCCACATCGGTAGGTAGACGTTGGCGCCGATGAGGACGAAGCTGAGGAAGAAACCAAGCGAGTTCGACACCGAGATTGTCCGCTGCGCGAACAGATTGAGAGGCAGCATCGGCTCCTGTGCTCTACGCTCGATCACGATGAACAGCGCGAGGAACACGACAAATGCCACAAACAGGCCGATAATGACGCCGGAGTCCCATGCGTACTGTCCGCCTCCGTTCAATAGAGCGTACAGGAGCGAGCCGATCGCGATGGTGAACACGGCCGCCCCGAGGTAATCCACCTTGTGTTTACGCCGTTCAAACTTCTCGTGCAGGAAGGACATCACGAGGATGATCGAGACGATGCCGACCGGCACATTGATATAGAAGATCCACCGCCACGACAAGTGGTCGACGAACAGACCGCCGATGAGCGGACCGATGAGACCTGCGACGCCCCACACCGCGCTGAAGAGCCCCTGCATGCGCGCGCGCTGTTCGCCAGGGAACAAGTCGCCGATGATCGTAAACGTGACTGGCATCACGGCACCAGCGCCTACACCCTGAAACGCGCGGAACCAAACCAACTGATCCATAGTCTGCGATGCGCCGGAGAGCATCGAACCAATCACAAACACAATGACGCCGAATGAAAACACCACGCGCCGGCCGAGTAAATCGGCAAGTTTTCCGTAGATCGGTGTGGTCACAGCGGTCGTCAGCGTGTAAATCGCGAACACCCAACTGTACAGACTCAGACCGTGCAGGACGCGGATGATTTTCGGCATCGCGGTACTGACAACAGTGACGTCGATAGCCACCAACAAAATCGCCACCAGCATGGCAATCGTCACCATTCTGCGGTTTGTATGCTTTTCCATAGTGCGATCCGTTCCCCCTACCCACATCACGTGCAACTCCTCTATTAAACCACGACAAACAGGCCCTCGCCAACGGGCATGCGCTGACTTGGGCTTCTTCTCTACCCGATCAGTGATCGCGTTCGGCGTCCAACAAAAAGTAGATTTGCGGACGAAGATGCGAAGAGTCTGATTGCTTTATGAAAGGGAATCCCATGTACTTCCACTCGTCGGCGACACGTCGATGACACCGCGAGATCCTGTTCCTCCGACGAGCACGACTTGCTCTCCACCTGCAGCGCACATAGCGGCTGTCGCCATATCTGGCCACGCCACGCCGACCCCCGCCGTCATCGAGAAGGTGTTTTGCACGGTGCCTTGCGGCGTCACCACTGTCCATTTCGGAGCGGATGAACCAGTGCCGACAAACACAATGTTGCCATTCGACAGTAGCGCAAAGAGCAGAGCTGTGCTACCGAGGTTTTGTTGCACAAGCGGCGTCGGATGTCCGTAATCCCCTGTAAAGGTCTGATTATCGAAAAGTGGACGCCAGCTGGTTCCGCCGTCGTTTGACTCGACTGCGATATACGCAGACTGGCCTACGCCGCTGTCCCCGCCCGCGTACAGGACCGCAATGTGACTCCCGCTCACCTCGATTTGCGTTTGCCACGGCAGCTGTGCGTTC
Organism: Bacillota bacterium; assembly: GCA_021816665.1. GTDB lineage: Bacteria > Bacillota > Bacilli > Alicyclobacillales > Alicyclobacillaceae > Alicyclobacillus_L. The sequence continues at coordinate 3,561 of JAKAXI010000209.1, forward strand.
AAAGGCGGCCAGAACAACTGCTGCCAATTGCTCCCGCCATCGGTCGTCTCGAACACCGCGGTACTGGCCGCCACAACATAGCAGGTGTTCGCGTCCACAGCCGTAATGGAGGTGACATTTCCAATAACAGCAGAAGATACCGACTGCAGTTTGCCATCTATGTAGCGGTAGAGCGTACCCCCGTCAAGCAGCCAGGCCACACCGCCGGCGACCGATACTTGTGTCAGCCCCGACGCTGGCAACTGCAGGTTTGCCTGTGTAAATTGGATCCCGTTCGTCGACACCCACAGTCCCGACGTCGTCCACGCGACGGTCAAGCCATCCCCTGCCTGAACAGCATCCGACGTGACGCCGATTAGGCTGCCAGTCACCGTGGCCACTGCCTGCCACGTCTTACCACCGTCTGCCGTGCGGTACACATGGTTGGCGTCCGTCACATAGCCCACTTGACCTCCGCTCTTGACCGTCGGCGCTGCGGTAGTTGTCGAGTTCGCCGTTGCGCTAAGGCCGGTCGTCGAAGCTGCAGTCCCCGCAGGTGACGCAAACCACACCGAGGTCAATGGGGTTGCATCAAGGGCGGAGAATGCAACTGGTGTTGACACATGTACCGAGGTCGAGGTCTTCCCTGGTGTCGACCCGCTTTGCTTCCCACTCGACCCAGTTTGACCGGATGTCACTGGATTACCCCCGCTGCTTGAAGAGACTGAGGAGCGACTTCCCGTCTGCTGATGCGTTGTGCTGCGCTTGACCGAATTCCCACTGCTTTGGGCGGAGTTTCCACTCTGGCCTGTCAGCTGGCCACAGCCCGAGAGCACAAGCGACAGTACAACAAATATAGATCGGA
>JAKAXI010000210.1 GCA_021816665.1 Bacillota bacterium
TTCCGATCTATGCCTTCGAGTTTTGACAGCAGGTAGAAAGCCTCCAAGGCTTCTTCGTCTGTGACCGGAACGTATTCTGCTCTACCTGTGTCGTGCAGCCATGCGTGCTCAGGGCCTATTCCAGGGTAATCGAGACCTGCCGATATGGAGTGTGCGGGTGTCACCTGTCCATGTTCGTCCTGCAGAAGAAATGTCAAAGAACCGTGCAAAACGCCGGGTCGTCCTCGTCCAATACTCGCCGCATGTCGTTCTGTGTCGACCCCTTCGCCCGCGGCCTCCACGCCGATCAGGCGTACTGTAGGGTTTTGAATAAACGGGTAAAACATGCCCATGGCGTTGCTGCCACCGCCGACGCAGGCGATCGCGACATCTGGCAACCGTCCAGCCTCCGCAAGCATTTGCTCTTTCGTCTCGTCGCCAATGATGCGTTGAAAGTCCCGGACAATGCGCGGGTACGGGTGCGGCCCGACGACCGAACCGATGATGTAATAGGTGTCCTCAACGTGCTCCACCCAATGGCGGATCGCCTCGTTTGTCGCGTCTTTCAGTGTGCGCGTACCCGACACTGCCGCAACCACTTCTGCGCCGAGCATTCGCATGCGGAAGACGTTTAGTGCTTGGCGCCGCATGTCTTCCTCACCCATGAAGACGGTGCAGGAAAGCCCAAAGCGGGCTGCGACGGTCGCCGAAGCCACGCCGTGTTGACCTGCCCCTGTCTCAGCAATTACTCGCCGCTTTCCCGTGCGGACAGCGAGTAACGCTTGTCCAATCGTATTGTTGATTTTATGCGCACCTGTGTGGTTTAAGTCCTCGCGCTTCAGGTACACCTTCGGTCCGTCCGGGCCAAACAGGTGGTTGGACAAGCGTTCCGCAAAGTAAAGCGGCGTCGGGCGTCCTGCATACTGTTTCAAGTAGTAGGCCAACTCCGTTTGAAAGTCCGCATCGTGCGACAGCCGATCGTAGTCAGTCTCCAGTTGGTGCAATGCGGACATCAATGTTTCCGGGACGTAGCGTCCGCCAAAGCGGCCAAACCGACCGTGTGCATCAGGGTACTGCTGTTTATCCGGCATAGTGGCTCACCGCCTCCATGAGTGCGTAAATTCTCTGTGCTGACTTGCGTCCGGACACTTCGACTCCAGACGACACGTCGACGCCATCCGGGGAGAATGTGTCGAAGAGCAGTCCGACGTTTTCTGGTGTCACGCCGCCCGCGACCCAAATCGGGGGCCGAGGGTTGGTCAGTTCTCGCGTAAGTACCTCGAGGTCACGCCAATCAAAGGCCACTCCGTGGCCACCTGTCACCTGACTGTCTGCGCCTTTCGGCGGTGGCGCATCAAGTAGCAAAGCGTCGACAACTCCTTGGTATGCCCGCGCCTTTTGCGCAAACTCCGGGATGCCTTGATTGTCTCGAGGAACCGAAAGTGCCTTCCAAACGACCAGACCTTCTTCTCGCAGCGTCTGACAAAGTTCGACCGGTTCGTTCCCGTGCAGTTGCACTCCGTCGAGACCCGCTGTGGCAGAGACCGACAGCAGGTCGTCGAGAGACGCGTTGACAAACACGCCCATGACTGTGGTATGAGTGCGCAATTGATCAGACAGTGCTCTGGCGTCCGCGGGTGACACATAGCGACGGCTGAGTGAGGCAAATACGATACCTGTGTGTGTGACAACCGGGTTAACCGTAAAGCTCAGGTCGTCGCCGGGTTGTAAACCGCATATTTTTAACCCAGTCATATGTTCTGCTCCAGCTGTTCGCGTACAGCCACAGCGGGCCTAGGTACCCGCAGGGATTCCAGGAGGCTAATCCGTTCGGCGGCGTCACGGCAACGCATTAAAGCTTCGCCAACCAAAATGCCGCTCGCTCCGCAGGCGGCCATTCGCTTTGCGTCCCCTGGAGCACTGACCCCGCTCTCCGCAATGAACGGCAGACCGCTTGGCAGTTCTGCAGCAATCCGCTCAGTGGTGTCTAGTCGAACTTCAAACGTGCGCAGATCACGGTTGTTTACACCGAGCACGGTTGGCTCTGCGGCAAGAGCAGGCTCAAGCTCTTCCACGCTGTGCACTTCAAGTAAAACGTCGAGACTCAAAGACTGTGCGAACTTTGTCAGATCTCGAAGACGCTGTGGCGGCAGTGCGGCACAGATGAGGAGTACTGCGTCTGCGCCAGCTTGCCGTGCCTCGATGACCTGCAGTTCGTCGACGATAAAGTCCTTCCGCAACACAGGTACGTCAACCGTGCCGCGAACGGTCTTCAGGTCTTCAATCGACCCGTGGAAATATGTTTCGTCCGTCAACACGGAGATTGCCGATGCACCAGCCTGTTCATAGGCTCGCGCAGTGTCTGCAGGTCGAAAGTCCGTTGCAATTAAGCCTTTCGAAGGGCTTGCTTGTTTAATCTCCGCGACGACCGTCAACTGTTTTGCCTGCGTGAGATGTGCAGCAAAACCACGTGTCGACGGCAAGGAATCCAGCTCATGGTCTTCGAGACGAACGCCGTGCTCGCGGAGGCTAGCGACTTCCAGTTGTTTCGTTGCCAAAATCCGTTCAAGAAATGTCGTCACTGAGCTACCTCCTGTTGTGAGGCAAAGCGGTGGGTGGCAGAGATGAACGCCTCTAGCGTTTCCTCTGCTGAGCCAGAATCAATGACCTTCGCGGCGAGTGCAACACCTTCATCGAGGCTTGAGGCAGATCCACCGACATAAAGTGCTGCACCGGCGTTGAGCACGACGATATCGCGTTTTGGCCCCTGCCGACCAGAGAGAATAGCGCGAATGATCGCGGCGTTGGCGTTGGCGTCTGCACCCGTAACTTGTTCGACAGGAGCCTCGGCGAGCTCGAATTGTGTCGGGTGAATTGTATACTCGCGCACGGTCCCATCCTTAACTTCAGCAACGAGGGTCTCTCCGGCTAGAGAGATTTCATCAAGTCCGCCAGCCCCATGCACAACTAAGGCATGCTCGCTGCCGAGTTCAAGTAACGCTCGTGCTACTTTGCCGACAAGCGCTGGTTGGAACACACCGATCACCTGGCGCTTTGCATGCGCTGGATTTGTCAGAGGACCGAGGATGTTAAAGATGGTCCGGAAACCGAGTTGTTTGCGTGGTTCGGCAGCGTGTTTCATCGCGGGGTGGTAATGCTGCGCGAACAAAAAACAAAGATTACTCTCCTCGAGGCATTGGGCTGCGGCGACCACATCGAGGTCAATACGAGCACCAAGTGCCACGAGTACATCCGCGCTCCCACTCTTGCTTGATACGGCTCGGTTGCCGTGTTTCGCAACGGGCACGCCGGCTGACGCCGCAACAACTGCTGCCGCTGTAGATATGTTAAAGGTGTCGGCTCCATCGCCGCCAGTACCACACGTGTCAATGACGCCCTGTGGAGCATCCATCGAAAGTCCATGGCTGCGCATAGCGCGTGCAAACCCGACGATCTCTTCCACCGTTTCTCCGCGTACGGCCATGGCTGCGAGTAAGCCAGCTGTCTGCACAGCTGTTGTCTTACCTTCCATCAAACGATCCATAAAAGACTCTGCACGACTGGCGGTCAAGCTCTCCCCGCGTGCCACGGTCTTCAACACTTCTGAAACAAATCCGTCTGTTGTCACATCCATATTGGCTCATCTCCTCTCAGCTCTTGCTGTGCCGATGTTCCAGTATGCAAGCGAAACACAAAACACCGCAGGTCAGGAGTTGAACACCCAACCTGCGGATCGCGTTCCGTCGCATACAAAAATAAGCTTCGGGGAACATCTCGCTCGGCTCAGCTCAACTCATCTTTGTGTCGCTACCGACACGCTCTGTCTCAACTCTCATCTCAATCCAAACCTGACACGCAATCTATGGCATTCATGATAACGAGCGCAGGCGATACCGTCAACCCACACATTTGCCCAAAGTTCGTCACTTATCTGCCAAATCCGGACGAAGGACTGTGGCAGCCTTGAGGTAGACATGGTTGAGCGCATCTTGGCCAAGGTCCGTATTCACGTGTAGCAACACACGGACGCACTGAGGCAATGATCCCTCTATGTTCAGTTCAGACGAGCACATCAAGGGCACCCACTCCCAACCTGGGACGCTGCGCACTGCCTTGGCGGGAAAAGCCGCGTTGAGGTCAGGAGTCATTGTCAGTAGAACACTTGCGACATCATCAACGTTCAGTTGATTACGCGCCACCACTTCGTCCATCAGTTCACGTGTAGCTGCAAAAATTGCGTCCGGCGTGTTTTCTTCGACAGAGATAGCGCCGCGAATCCCTCTGACCTTCACTCTTGTTTTCCTCCCCAATTCCTGCATGTAGTCCAAGCGGCGAACAGGTCCGCTTCAGTTACCTCGCGCACAATCTCGACCTGGCCAATCGCGCGGAGCAGCACGAACGTCCAGCCAGATTTAGAGTG
>JAKAXI010000211.1 GCA_021816665.1 Bacillota bacterium
GCTCGCTCTTACGTTGGAGACGACCGCACCTTCACCGCCGACCCTGGCCAGCATACCGGCTGTGACCCACTTGTCCTCCTCGTTTCTTTGCATCAGCACTCGGATGTCGAACACGCGCCCGTTGTACCGACAGAGGGGGGCCGCCTGTTGGACAATCGCGCCAAGGGGTGGGTAAACTGTGAGTAGTGCGAGGATGAGGTCTGATCCGGAGGCGTAACTGCGAGACTGCCCACCGCTTGTAAACTGCAGTTCACTGCCGCGGAGCTTTACGACACCAACGTTCTGCCCCCCCCAAGTGTGCAGGGGTTTGATGTAAACTTCCGCGTGTTTGTCGAGGAACGGCAGCAAGGTCTGAGGGTGCCAGAGCCGTGTCTCCGGCAGTTGACAGGGACCGATGTCTTCACCAGACAAGACGCGGTGCATCTGCCACTTGTTGAACGAACCGCGCATCGGGTCGAGAACGCCACGTCCCACGCAAAGACCTCCTTTAGCAGACAGTTACCTGTTACCCGAGTGAATTCCCTACACGCTATGCAAAACGGGCACAAGACTGTGGGGGAGTGCCTAGTATACGACAAGAAGAGGAAGGAGACAGGCATGGCGGTAGAGTCAGAAAATCTGGAAGCCGAGCGGTGGATGCGCGAAGCGCTGCAGTTTGCGCGCGCTGCGGAAGATCACGGTGAAGTTCCGATCGGCGCTGTAGTTGTCCACGATGGCAAAGTTATCGCGGGCGCGCACAACTGGCGAGAGACTTGGCGCGACGGCACAGCGCATGCGGAGATGATCGCGATCCGCGAGGCGAGCCGGAGGCTTGGGGCCTGGCGACTGCAGGACTGCGACCTGTACGTCACGCTTGAACCCTGCCCGATGTGTGCGGGAGCCATTATGCTCTCTCGCATCCGTCACCTCTATTTCGGAGCGACAGATCCGAAAGGCGGCGCGATCGCCTCGAAAGTTGAATTGCTCAGCCCTGGGCGGTGGAACCATCATCCAGAGATTACTGGTGGCGTCCTTGCCAAAGAGTGTGGTATGATACTGCAGGCGTTCTTTCAACGCTTGCGCACCGCAAAGTCGGGCAAGCCCTGAAGCTTGGTGTCCGCTGGCAGCGGAACGTAGTGCGCGAACCTCTATACTTTTGCATCGACCTGGAGAGATGTCTGAGTGGTCGAAAGAGCTCGCCTCGAAAGCGAGTAGCCCTGCAAGGGGCTCGTGGGTTCGAATCCCACTCTCTCCGCCAACTGCCCACTGTGCCCAAGGACCAAACTGGGTCCCGCGCGGCGGAAACTCCTGAACCGTGTCAGGTCCTGACGGAAGCAGCACTAAGGGAGACCTTCCGGGTGACGCGGGGCAACCTGGTTTGGTTCTTGGTCACGGTGGGCAAAAACTTGTCTGTTAGCGGGCTGTATCCTGTCCTTTACGAGATGAGGAGCAGCCCGTTTTTTGCGTCCAATGGGTCATCTTTTGGAGACTCGTGTCGCTTCTTTAGAAGTTTTGTCGTCGAGCAGGAATCCTGCAGTGAACGAGGAATTTGATGCCCTCACGAGACCGAGGAGTCGCCTCAACACTGACGGGGGGACGTCATCATGGGAGACACGAACCCGCGCGATGTCGCGCCGAGGCCCGAGGATGTTATAAACCCACCGCGGCACCTGAACGCTGCGGTTCTCTTTATCGACAGAGGGTGTAATTTGTGGTTTTGTAACGATCGGTCGAGAACGCTGTTTAACACCGGGCAACCGCTGTACCGCGCTGTGCCTCTGTCGGCGTGTGTTCCAGCAGAAGGGGAAGAGTACCGCGTGCTTGCGCAGGCGGCGAGTGAGGCAACAGAACTGCGCGACTTTGTCATGCGCTGGGAAGTGGACGGCCGTGTTCGCCACGTGCTGATAGACACTTTTCGCGACATCAATCCTCTGACTGGGCAAAGTGGCCTGTACGTGTTCATGAAAGACATCGGGAACTTCACCTCCATTGACCAACAGGTGCAACACACGGAAAAACTCTCGATGACGAGCAAAATGGCGGCCGGAATTGCACACGAAATCCGCAACCCACTCACTGCGATCAAGGGCTTCCTGCAAGTCTTGGAACAGCGCTTCGAAGCTGCGCAGATGAACACAGAACTGGAATTCGCCAACGTGATGATGGCAGAAATGGGACGGCTTGAGCGGCTCGTCAACGAACTATTGCTGTTGTCTACGCCAAGTGCGGGGCAGAGGTCGGTTAGTCGAGTGCTTGACCTCGTCAGATCAGTACTACCGTCACTGGAGGCGCGTCTAGACGCCATTTTGGTCAGAGTCGATGTTCCCGACGACATCTTTATCGAGGCTGATTCTGAGATGATTCGCACTGCTCTCGCTCACCTCATTCAAAACGGAGTCGAAGCGATGGAATCAGGCGGCGCTTTGGTCATCTCTGCGGCGCAGAGCGGAGACCATTTGGAGATTGATGTGCGCGACAGCGGCCCAGGGATTCCGTACTACATGATGGACAAAATCTTTGATGCATTTTTCACGACGAAAGACAAGGGCATCGGACTTGGTTTGCCGATTGTTGAGAAGGTGATGGAGGCGCACCGAGGTGAGATACGGGTGTCTTCCAAGGGCTTTGGTACCACATTCACAATGCGTTTGCCTGCCGCGAAAGCGTTTCGCTGAGGGTGTCGGATTGTCGCGCACAACTCCCGTGTGATACGGTTATGGCATGTCCAGTGCACTTGCCGGACGGGAGGGAACCGCGTGTCGTATCAGGCACTCTATCGCTCATGGAGACCACAGACTTTTTCCGATCTCGTCGGGCAGCCGCACGTTAAACAAACCCTGACGAACGCTGTTCTGTCCGGGCAGGTTGCGCACGCCTACCTGTTTTGTGGACCGCGTGGGACAGGCAAAACCAGTGCAGCCAAGGTACTGGCGAAGGCGGTTAACTGCGCACACAGGGACGGCGCCGACCCGTGCAACGAGTGTGAGGCCTGCCGCAGTATCAACTCAGGCAGCAACGTCGACGTAGAGGAAATCGACGCTGCGTCGAACCGCGGTGTCGACGAGATCCGCCAACTGCGCGACAAGGTACAGTACGCGCCAACCAGCCTGACGCGCAAAGTGTATATCATTGACGAAGTTCACATGCTCACAACAGAAGCGTTTAACGCGCTCTTAAAAACCCTCGAGGAACCACCGCGGCACACCCTGTTCGTGCTTGCGACCACAGAGCCGCACAAAATCCCGGGCACAATTGTATCCCGCTGCCAGCGCTTCGATTTTCGCCGAATCGCACCGGAAGTCATCGTCGAGCGACTCGAGCGCATCTGCGCCGCAGAGTCGTGGCAGGCTGATCTAGAAGCGCTGTGGAAAGTTGCGCAGGCAGCCGACGGCGGACTGCGGGACGCCCTCGGACTTTTGGAACAGACCGCAGCGTACGGCCAGGGGCGCATCACGCCAGAGTTCGCCGCACACGTGGTCGGTGGTGTTGACACGGAATCGCTCGTCGAACTTGTGCTTGCTCTGGCGTCACGTGATGCTCTGACGGCTATGGACAAACTGTTGGCGTGGTACGCGAGTGGCAAAGACGCAGCGCGCATTGTTCAGGATTTATTGCAAGTGATGCGCGATTTGTTTATCGTCAAACTGTCTGCAGCCCGCACGGAAAAGACGTCATCTTTTCCGGTGCGGCAGCGGCTCGCGGAGGCTGCCAAAGAGCTCGATTCAGAGTGGCTGCTCGCCGCTGTGGGAAAACTCGGGGAGACGTACACAAACCTTCGCTATGTCGATCAACCTCGACTCGCGCTTGAGACGTCGATTCTTAGTCTGACTCCGCCAGTCGCGCGCGACGGAGCGGTCAGTGTAGCTCCGGCAGTGTCGCATCCGGCTGCTAGCCCGGCGCCACAAACTGGACCTGGCACCGCACTGACCGCCGCACAGACTGTCACTGCAGGCAGTTCTTCTTCACCTGCAGCCGTGAATCATAATGCGGCGACCACACCTGCGCGAGCGGACCGGGCGAAGGCGAGAGCAGCGGCCGATGGACCGCGCAGCGCACAGCGCAAGCTCGAGGTCTTGCAAGACCTGTCGTCGCGCGCTGACCCTCATGTGCTACAGCGCGTCCAAGCCGTCTGGAACGCTGTGCTCGAACGCGTTCGGACACAGAAAATCCAGACGCACGCCTGGCTCTGCAACGGACAAGTGGTACTCTGTACGGCAGATGAAGCCGTGTTGGCGTTTTCGAGCCGCATCCACCGCGACGCAGTGATGAAGCCCGCTGACCGGACACTCATCGAAGCTGCGTTGTCTAGCGAGACCGGGTCAAGCATGCGTATCCTCGCCTTGACGCGAGATGACTGGGAGCAGTTTGCGGCAACGATCGCTAGTGAGGCAGCGCCAACTGCTGGTGAAGCAGATC
>JAKAXI010000212.1 GCA_021816665.1 Bacillota bacterium
CAGCCTGAACAGAGGCGCAGGTAACATGTGGACTTCGTCGTATACGACGATGCCCCACGGACACGCTGTGAGTGCTGCGAGGTGCGGCAACGCGCCAGCTCGGTTGCGCGTTGTTAACTGTTGATAGGTTGTGATGGTGACAGGCGCTGGAGGTGCGTCCGGCTCATACATGCGGACGTCCGAGACAGGGAGGGTCGTCCATTTTAATATTTCTCTCTGCCACTGTTCCGCTGAAGCGTGACTGGGCGTTAAAACCAGAGCATACATCTGGAGCCGGGCCAGAATTCCGATTGCGACTACAGTCTTGCCTGCACCGCACGGCAACACTACGACTCCGCTCTGATCAGACGTATGGGTCAGAAACTGTTCTATAGCTTGTCGCTGGTATGGGCGCAAGACTGCGTCCCGCCTAAGTTCAAACGTGATTGACGGTGCGTCCCGATACCCGACGCGGTCGAGAACAGGCAACCCTCGGGCCACTAGGGTTCGCTTCAACCAGGCGCGATGCCGATCAGAAAAGATCAGCGTATCGACCGTTTTGTCGACGATCATGGGCCGAATTTCGGGATCGAGTGACAGGCTGTCCAGTGCGGACCGCGTCGCGCGAAGCACCATGCGATGTCTGGCGCCACGCTGGAGGACGGTTTGTCCCCACTTCGCTGTTTCCTCGACAATCAGTTGTTGTAAGGAGAATGGAAGAGGATGCGCACTGTATGTGCGCAGGAAGGCGAGAATATCCTTGGCACTATACCCCAGTGCTGCTGCCTGCCAGAGGGACACTGGCTGGATTCGATAGACGTGAAGTGGGTCGATGCGCTGCGTTAAGTCCGCGAAGGCGTTCAAAGTATGGCGAGCATCGTCGTACGCAGGATGTTCGGACTCGACGAGGACGGCCCCGTCAGCTTGGACGTAGAGGAGTGCGATCACTGCGTAACCCCCCTCAACCACGATCGCTCTTTGCAAGTTAGTATGGGGGCTGGAAAGGAAATGTATACCTGTTACAGTGACTAAGCTGGGAAGTTTCGGGAGTCGGAGAACCTGCAGGCAGCATGAGACCAAAGCAAAAAAAGGAGGAATCCTTTACAGGATTCCTCAATGGCTTTGCTAGGAGTGGAGAGAAATCAGAACATAACACCCTTCGACTGATACGATATACCGAAATGGAAGCGCTGTCAATAGAGAAAACGCAAACAAATCCAATTATGAAAATGTTCACAGATTCACGTTCACCTAGACTGCTTGTCCTGAACCTCCTGCCAACGAGTGCGTGCTTCGCGGGCCGCGTCAAGACGTTCTTTCAGCGCGTTCCGGTCACCGTACACCAACAGCTCGTTGAAGTCGTGAAGCTTGTCCGCAATGCTCAGAACTTGACTTCGCACCGCTTCTGCGTTCGCGGTCAGCACGTCAACCCAAAATCCGCTTGGTGACGCCGCGAGGCGTGTGATATCGCGGAACGCAGGGCCTGTAATTCCCCGCCACGCCGACGCACCTGCTGCCTCGTCAAACGCAAGCATGGCAGCCAGGGACGTGAGGTGGATCGCGTGACTCACTGCAGCCATGGCGGTATCGTGCTCGTCCGCAGTTGACAGAACTGTGACGGCAGCCCCAACCTCCGTGACGAGCTCAGTGATTTTCTCGTTCGCGGGCCAACCTTCTAGAAAGAGCCAAGGCTGACCGGAGAATAACTCGGCACTGGCGTGTAGCGGACCCGCTGCAGCCATGCCTGCCATTGGGTGAGTGGGGACAAATTGCGATTGTAAGCCGGTGACTGTCGCCTTTTCGCAGATGAGGGTTTTTGCACTGCAGACGTCCATGACGATGTCGGCCATCCGCGCTGTGGCCTCGAGAAGTTCACATGCTACACCAAGGGGTGCCGCGAGTATCGCGAGGTCAACGTGTGTAGATTCCGGCACAGCTGACAAATCTGCATAAGTGTGTAAAAACACCTCTGAAGGCAGTAGGGTGCGGTACTCTGGGTTCGGTTCGATTCCGATAAACGAAGCGGTCTGCCGTATTCCCGCGAGCGCGAGTGCCAGTGACGTGCCGATCAGGCCACAACCGACTACGAGCACTGAGGCAGGCCAAGCGCTTGCGGAACACGGCTGAACCGTGTCCGAAGCGCCTGGCTGGTGGAGTAAGTGGTTCGTCATTTTGCTTCTCCTCAGTGACGACCGGCAAACTCGACTTCCTGAGCGCCGAGCGCTTGGGCGATGCGATTCACTTCTTTGACCATCGTATCAAATGACTCGAGCGTCAGGGACTGGTCTCCATCCGAAAACGCTTCTTTGGGGTTCGGGTGGACTTCTACGATGAGTCCGTTTGCACCTGCAGCGATACCTGCTCGCGCCATCGCTGTTACGAACTGCCACTTGCCAACACCGTGGCTCGGGTCAACGATTACCGGCAGATGAGACAAGTTCTGCACGACGGGTACAGCATTCAGGTCCAAGGTATTGCGCGTGTATGTTTCAAATGTGCGGATGCCGCGCTCGCACAAGATCACGTTAGGGTTTCCTTCTGACAAGACGTACTCAGCCGACATCAACCACTCTTCCATCGTGGCTGCCAGACCACGCTTTAAGAGTACCGGCATTTGTGTCTTGCCGACCGCGCGCAGCAACGGATAGTTTTGCATATTCCGCGCTCCGATCTGCAGGACGTCCACGTATTCACACATCATGCTGAGTGTATCGATTTCCATGACCTCTGAGACAATGGGCAGACCCGTGCGTTCACGTGCTTCAGCTAAGTACTGCAGTCCGGTTTCTCCAAGGCCTTGGAAGGAGTACGGGGACGACCGAGGCTTAAAGGCTCCTCCACGCAGCATGTGAGCGCCGGAGCGTTTGACACCTTCAGCAACTTCAATAATCTGCTCGAGGGATTCTACGGAACAAGGCCCTGCGATAATGGTGGGCTCTCCGCTGCCAACCACGTGGTTGCCGACAGTGACCAGCGTGTCTTGCGGGTGAAACGCGCGGCTTGCCAACTTGAAAGGGTTCGACACAGGAACGACCTTCTCTACGGCCGGCATGGACTCAACAGGAAGTTCGCGAACCCGTTCTTTTTGTCCAATCACGCCGATGATGGTTTTCTCTTCCCCTTGCGAGATGTGCACTCCGAGTCCTTTTGCTTTCAGCAGTTCTGCGACTTCTTGAATCTCCTCTTGCGTTGCGCCTTCTTTCATCACCACGATCACAGCACTCCACTCCCTCTTCGGGTATTTGATTTATGTGAATGATGGGACGGAACTGAAAAATTGTCAACCGTTAAATTTCAGAGAAGTCTAAAATACGCCTTCCCCATTATTGGATGGCTGCTTTGAGCGCACGCGCGAAGTCTGCGACAGTACTCTCAAGTGCAGCAACCTGCTCCGTACCGTCTGAGTCGTGCAGCACTTGTTCAATGCGTCGGATGAAGGCACTCCCTACAATCACACCGTCCGCATACGACGCCACAAGAGATGCAGGTTCCGGGCCACTGACGCCAAACCCGACAGCAACGGGGAGGGTACTGTTCGCTCGCGCCGTCTCCACTAAAGATTGAACGCGATCGGACATCTTAGCCCGTTCGCCTGTTACACCGAGCGATGATACGCAGTAGATGAAGCCACGAGCAACGGATGCGATCTCGGCGATGCGCTCCTCGCTTGATGTCGGTGCCACAAGCGGGATCAAGTCAATCCCTGCCTGGTCCGCCGAAGCCCGAACCTCTGCACTCTCTTCAAAAGGCAAATCAGGCACGATCACGCCGTCTGCACCGCTCTCTGCAGCGTCTGCAAAGAAGCGTTCGGGTGTGTACTGCAAGAGTGGGTTGACGTAGGTGAACAGTACAAGTCCCTTGTCGGTCTGACTACGCAGGTGTGCTGCGAGTTCAAACGCGCGTGGTAGGGAGAACCCTGCCTGCAAACTCCGCAGTGCAGATGCCTGGATGACCGGTCCGTCGGCAAGGGGATCAGAGTACGGCATGCCAATCTCGACGATGTCTGCCCCACTCCCGAGTACAGTTTCAAAGAGGCGGACAGACAGATCGAATGTCGGGTCGCCTGCGTTGAGAAACGGGATCAAAGCGGCTCGACCGCCCGATTGTGCGAAAGCTCGCCCGATGCGGCTCATGCTTCTACCCCTCCTGCCATCGCGGCGATTTGCTCGACGTCCTTGTCTCCTCGCCCAGACAGCGAGACAACGACCAAGCTGTCGCGGTCAAGTTGTCCTTTCAACTTCACGAGTTGTGCAAGTGCATGCGAACTTTCCAACGCTGGGATGATGCCTTCGAGTTTTGACAGCAGGTAGAAAGCCTCCAAGGCTTCTTCGTCTGTGACCGGAACGTATTCTGCTCTACCTGTGTCGTGCAGCCATGCGTGCTCAGGGCCTATTCCAGGGTAATCGAGA
>JAKAXI010000213.1 GCA_021816665.1 Bacillota bacterium
ACCCGTCGTACCCGTCGTACCCGTGCCGGCCAGATCAGCCCCGCCCACCTCTGCCAGTGTGCGTGGAACGACCTGCGAGATGACCTCCGTGTCGAGCGCCCTCGCCATCGCGGATTCGTCGATGCCTAGCGCGCGGCCGGCTTCGCGCAGACTCAGGTCGTGTGCGAGAGCGTGTTTGACGATGCTCGCCGCAGCCTCGTAGCCGAGTTCGACGTTCAGCGCTGTCGCCAGCGACAAGGTGTGCTCAGCGTACTGGTGGCAGCGCGCCTCATTCGCCGTGATGCCGAGCACACACTTGTCGGCGAAGGCATCGCAAGCGTTCGCGAGGATCGCGATCGAATGCAGGAAGTTTGCCGCCATCACTGGCATCATCACGTTCAGTTCAAGTTGTCCGCCGCCGCCTGCCTGCGCGACGGTGGTGTCGCAGCCTTGGACCTGATACGCCACCATGTTCAGCATCTCCGCCATGACCGGGTTGACTTTGCCTGGCATGATCGATGATCCCGGTTGGACCGCCGGCAACTCAATCTCCGCGAGCCCTGTGCGCGGCCCGGAGGAGAGTAGGCGCAGGTCGTTTGCGATGCGCTGTAGCGCGAGCGCGAGGTTGCGCAGGACGCCGCTCACGAGCACCACTTCGTCAGGGTTTTGGTTGAAGGTGAACGGGTTCTCGACGATGCGGAAGGTGAGGCCGGTAAACTCTGCCACATAGCGCACAGCCATATCCGCGAAGCCAGGTGGTGTGTTGATCCCGGTGCCGACCGCGTTTCCGCCAAGGCCGATGTCGAGCAGGTTGGCTGCCGACTGTTCCAGCCAGCGTCGATGCCGACGGATGTTCTGCGCCCACGCGCCAAACTCGTCGCCGAGGCGAAGTGGAACCGCGTCTTGCAGGTGAGTGCGGCCGGATTTTACAATGTGTGCGAACTCCTCCGCTTTTGCGTTGAGGGCGGACTCGAGCTTGGCAAGAGCGGGATCGAGTTGATGTGCCAACTGCTCCACGGCCGCGATCTGCATCGCCACGTGAATCGTATCGTTGGTGGACTGAGATTGATTCACGTCGTCGTTCGGGTGAACGTGTTTCGGGTCCCCGCGAGCGCCGCCAAGCAACTCTGCGGCGCGGGAAGCGATGACTTCGTTTACGTTCATGTTCTGCGAAGTTCCTGCGCCTGCCTGGTAGACGTCGACGAGGAACCACTCGTTGTGTTTGCCAGCGATGACTTCTTCAGCGGCGGTGCAGATAGCCCGTGCCTTAGCGGGATCGATCGCGCCAAGGTCGCGGTGAGCCTTCGCCGCTGCCCACTTGATGATCGCTTGTGCGCGCACAAACGCATGCGGCAGGCGCAGACCGCTGATTGGGAAGTTCTCAATCGCGCGCGCCGTCTGGGCACCGTAGTAGGCCTCGGCGGGGATCGACAAGTCGCCTAAGGAGTCGTGTGCGGTACGGGTTTCCTGCGTCGGGTCTGTCATCTGCGCCCCTCCTATTGGTACATGTTTCCTGCTGTCAGTATAACAAATCGCCCTCCTTTCTAGTCCGGTTGGCCCATTGTGGGGGCAGAAGCGGGTTGTGTATGGTAGACACAACACGAATCAAAGGAGCGATCACGATGTCAACCTGGCAGTTGACGGTCAAAGGCATGTCCTGTGCTCACTGTAAAGCAGCAGTGGAATCAACCCTTTACAGTCTCCCAAACGTGCAGAGCGCGGATGCGGATTACAAGACGGGAAACGTCGTGATCGAGGCGGCGGGCGCTCTGTCTCCCAGCTTGTTACGGGCGGCAGTTGAGGAGGCGGGGTACAGCCTGGTAGCGGCCATAGAGTTGTATGCGTAAACGTGGCCGCTGCACAGCTAGGCACGTGAGCACGAGCAGAGTCCACTATGCGTAAGCACGGCGGGGTCTGTGGTATGCTGTGAACGATATAAACTGGCGTTTCGGGCAGGTGTTGGCCGATACGCATACATACATTGTTTTGGCGCAAAGGACAGCTCTAAGTGTCTGCTCACAGCGCAGGCTGGAAAGTGTTTCGGTTCCGCGGAACCGGACAAGTCAAGAAGGGAGCAAGGTGGATGGCAAGGGTACGGCTCCACGAGGTTTTGTCAGTCGCAATCATGGCGGCTTTGGAAGCAGGCGCATACATTCGCTCACGCGTGCACGAGGCGAAGCAGGTAACAGTCAAGACATCGCTAGCAGACGTGGTGACAGATGTCGATCCCGCTTGTGAACGCATGATTCGCGGACACATTGCAGCTCGGTTTCCAGACCACAAGGTGCTCGGGGAAGAGACGACGGCACCCGGGTCTGACGCGGCCGCCACAGCGACTGCACAGGTCTCGGACGAGGCAGCGTTGTGGGTGATTGACCCGCTCGATGGCACGACCAACTTTGTCGCGGGCATCCCGCTGTCGGTGGTGTCCATCGGCTTCGCAGAGCGCGGGACTGTGAAAGTGGGCGTCATATACGACCCGTACCGGGATGAACTGTTTATGGCCAGAGAAGGCTCAGGCGCTTCCGTCTGTAGCAGTGAAGAGGCGCGAGTGTTCGTCGCCGCAGACGACCCCACTGCTTCACTGCCTGGGCAGACCCTGCGGAGCTCCACACATACTGAACTGCAGGAGAGTATCGTCGCGACAGGTTTTCCGTATCGCAGCGCGGCTCGCGAGCAGTTAACCGCGGCGGGGCTTCAATTGGCCCGCAAAGTCAAAAACCTGCGCGCTCTTGGGGCGGCGGCGCTGCACCTCGCGTATGTCGCCGCGGGGCGCATCGACGGATTTTGGGAATACGACCTGAACGCATGGGATTTGGCAGCTGGCGCATGCCTCGTCCAGGAAGCTGGAGGAACCATTCGAACCGTCACTGGCCAGCCGTTTGACTTGAACACTCGTGACGTCATCGCCAGTGGTGAGAAAGCCCTCGCGACAGCCATTCAGTCGCACATCGCACAAGCAGGGGAGACACCAGCATGACAATCCGCACGCGAGCGATCGAACGAGTTGAAGAGGTCTCGGCGTTGCCGATTTACCGGGATCGAAAAGTTGCGCTGCTGACTGACTTTTACCAACTGACGATGATGTACGGTTATCATCAGGCTGGCGGACAGGACCAGCGCGTGGTATTTGACCTGTTCTACCGCACCAACCCTTGCGGTAACGGGTACGTCATTGCCGCTGGACTTGAGCAGGTGGTGTGGTATCTTCACAACCTGCGCTTTGACGACGAGGACATCGCTTATTTGCGTGCACTTGGCGCATTCTCGGACGACTTCCTCGAAGAGCTGCGCAACTTCCGCTTCACCGGCGATCTGTACGCAGTGCCTGAAGGCACCGTTGTGTTTCCAAACGAGCCGTTGCTGCGATTTGAAGGGCGCGTTTTTGAGTTGCAGCTCGTCGAGTCTGCCGTCCTCTCTTTCGTAAACCACCAGAGTCTGATCGCGACCAAAGCCCGTCGAATTGTGGATGCGGCGCGTGCTAACACGGCGCACCCGAACGCGCCCGTGATCGAAATGGGACTGCGCCGGGCGCAGAACATGGATGCGTCTGTGTTCGGGGCGCGCGCCGCGGTGATTGGCGGTTGCGTCGGAACCAGCAACGTGCTTACGGGGCAGAGCTTTGGCGTGCCTGTGCTCGGCACGCAGGCGCACAGCTGGATTCAGAACTTCGACTCTGAATTGGAAGCTTTCCGGGCCTACGCGCAGACTTTTCCGGACAACGTGGTGCTTCTCGTCGACACGTACGACGTGTTGCATAGCGGCGTCCCGAACGCGATTGCCTTGGCGCGCGAGTTGGAGGCGCAGGGGCGAAAAGTCCACTCGATC
Source organism: Bacillota bacterium (assembly GCA_021816665.1). GTDB lineage: Bacteria > Bacillota > Bacilli > Alicyclobacillales > Alicyclobacillaceae > Alicyclobacillus_L. Next base: position 3,808 of record JAKAXI010000213.1, read on the forward strand.
CGCATCGACAGCGGCGACCTCGCGTATTTCTCGAAACGCGCGCGGCAGATGCTCGATGCGGCTGGTTACCCAGACATCGGGATCATCGCGTCGTCCGACCTCGACGAGTTCACCATTCGCGACTTGCTGATTCAAGGCGCGAAAATCACGTCTTGGGGTGTGGGCACGCATCTCATCACCAGTCAGGGCTGCCCAGCACTTGGTGGAGTGTATAAGCTCGCGGCGCGGGAGCGGGAAGGCGAGCTCGAGCCCTGCATCAAGGTGTCGGAAAACGCGAGCAAAGTGACCAACCCAGGCAAGAAGCAGGTGCTGCGCTTCATCGTGGATGGGCATGCTTCAGCAGACCTGATTGCGCTCGACGACGAGGTCATCGACCCCACGCAGCCGATCGAGCTGTTCGATCCCGTCCACACCTACAAGCGCAAGACCATTCGCAACTTCACCGTCGAACCGCTGTTGACGCCTGTTTATCTGAGTGGCGACCTCGTGTACGAGTTGCCGACTTTAACGGACATCCAGTCCCGCGTTGAGGACCAGCTCAAACTGTTCTCATCGGAAGTGTTGCGCCCCAGA
>JAKAXI010000214.1 GCA_021816665.1 Bacillota bacterium
CCGATCTACGCCCTTAAAGAAGTAGTGCCATTTGACAAATCCCATGCGGATAGTGTGGAGTGGGTGGTGCAAAATGTACGATTCCGCCAAATGTTTCGCAACGGGATTCTCTGCGACCGCCTGGGTCTTGTAATTGAGGAATGGGTTGAGTTGTGGGTTCTCCGGCCAGAAGTACGTCCCGTTGGCGTTCGGGTTGTTGCCTTGCCACAAGTTCACGCCGCCGTTGGCCGAAACGAGCACCACTTGGTGAAACGCTTCGTAATTGCGGATCGTCACGGGCGAAATCGTGACGAGCATGATCACGACAATGACGGCAAACCGCCGCACGCTCGCCCAGAAGCCAAACCGCCGATATAATGCGTAAATCAGGTAGGCGACCGGGAACAACAGCGTGACTGGCCGTACAATCGACGTGATGCCAAGAACGATGCCTGAGACAACGAGCAACCACCAGGACCGCTTGTCCGAGCGCAGCCAGAGGTACCCAGTGAGGAGAAACAAAAAAGAAAAGATGATTTCACTGCAGATCACGCTTGTCCACTCGATGTGCGGCACGTACAACGCCATGGCGATGCCGCTGATCAGCGCCACTGCTGGGGTCCAAAGGTACTCGGCGATCAAGTAAACCAGCCCCGCCGTCGCGCTGTTGAGGACGACGTTGGCGAGTACGGCCGGCCACCAGCTTTCGCCAAAGAGCTTAAAGATGCCAGCGAGAAACAGCGGGTAGCCAATCGGGAAGTACGCAGTGGGCTGCCCGTTGTAGCGGTATCCCTGCCCGTTCGCGATAGCCATACCCTGCGTGTAATACCAGTGGAAGTCGGAGACAGGAACCGGATGCACTTTCGAGAGGAACAGCAGGCGTGTCAGCAGCGCTAACCACACCACGATTGCGAGAAAAATAGGGCGTTTGACGAACAAAGCTTGTCCTCCTAACACGGTAAACCGACTCCCGATCATGTCATCCAGCGTTCATTCCATTCGATACGACATCACATCACGTACAATAGACGATACACAACATCGACATGTGACACAAATCGACAAAATCAATGAATTGGCTTTGCCTTGCAAAAGTTGTCTCGGGATGAAACGAAGTAGGGTCTTCCAACGTCTATGGAAGGGTGCTCTCTTTGAGATTCGAGCACAATGCAACTATCTTCGTTCGGTAGGAGTATTCAAAGATATGGCGTATGAACGTGGGGTCCCCAATCGAAACACAGGTTTGACCCGTCCTCTCTTGTTCTTTGCCGCCGCGCTTGGCGGTTGTCTCGTGCCAGTTGTCGTGGTGTTTCATCACGTCATGCTCTCTCCTGGCAGCACCTATATTGGCAAAAACCAAGACTCGGGTCAGTTTATGTGGTATCTGGGCTGGTTTTGGCATGCTGTAGTTCACGGACTGAATCCCTTCCTCACAACCGCCATGAATGCTCCCTACGGCGTCAACCTGATGCGAAACACTTCCATTCCGGCTGAAGCCGCTCTGTTTGGCTGGTTGATGTACCTGACGAATGCTGTCGTCACATTCAACGTCGTCGCTGCATTTGCCATGGTCGGAATCGGGACCTTGACCGCGCTCATTCTCAGACGCCTCGGGGTTCGGTCCTCGGTCGCCATCTTATGTGGCGCTCTGCTGGAATGCGCGCCACCCATCATCAACCAGCTGGTGGACGGCCACATCAACCTCACGTCTGCGCCCATGTTCCTTTTACTCGCTCTCTATCTCGCAGTCATTGCCGTCCAAGCCGAGTCGAAGCCAGATGCCCCAACCCCGGCGGCGTGGTATCGCCTTTTGCTCGGAGTGCTGGTTGGCTTCGCCCTTGCCATGGAGTTCTACTCGTCGTCGGAGGCGTTCGCCACAACGGTTCTCATGGCCGTCTTGTTCTTCGTCCTATCTTTGTTGTTCAACGCGAAGCCGACGCTTTCGGCCGTCCGACGCGTCTTCTCCACGCCCTACATCGCGGGCGGCTTCGTCCTTGTGATATTGGCCCTCCCGGGACTCGCCGTGTTCTTTTCCGGTGCGGATTGGCCCGCAGTCACAGGCCCTCTGATGCCCTCCGACCGCTTTGTCACTGACGTCGCACAACTGTTCACGCCGACTCGCGCGCAGTTCCTGCACACAAGCCTCACGGACCGGATTACTTCGCGAACGAAGCTTAATCTGGCAGAGGCAGACGGTTATTTGGGGATCGCGCTCATCCTGTGTTCACTCTGGGCTTCGGTGCGACTCTGGGCGAACCGCTCCGCCCGCGCTCTGGTCTGGTTTATGTTTTGCGCAATCGTGTTGTCGCTCGGTCCTCGTCTCCATATCCTCGGTGTTACAACGGACATTGTCTTGCCGTGGGCCGTGGTCAGTCACCTGCCCATGATGGACAATGCGTTCCCGAGCCGACTCATGATTTACGTCGACCTTGCCAGTGTGCTGCTCGTTGGACTTGCGTTTGAAACATTCATCCGGTCAGGCCGCGTGGTGTGGCGGACAATGTCGAGTTTGGTAGTGCTCTTGATCACGATATTGGCCTGGTTGCCGAATCCTCAGTTCCCGACACAAACGGTCCCCCCTTCGGTGACGGCCGTCGAGCCGGGCGGCAGCCTGTATCCGTTGCTGAACGGGCACGTCACGACGGTCCTGACCAAGGGTTATTGGACCTTTGGTGAGGACATGCAGTTTTTGGCCGAGGAACACTACACGGTTCCTGTCAACAATGTCTACGCATTTCCGTACACCCACTACGCGATGTTCGGGACTCTGGCCCGGAAGGCGCCAAATGGGTTGCTGTTCACCGCCGGCTACACGTCCGCGCACAAGCGCAGTACAGAGCAGGCCCTCGTCCAGTACATCAAAACGAGGCACCCGCAGCGGTTCCTGTACGTCAGCAACGTCGGCGGCGCGACCATGCCAAGCGTACTCTACGACGCCTTAACGGCCCTGTGCGGGGCACCTGTCATGGGCTCAGGTGACATGGTTTGGACTGTCCCCAATCGGGCGCGAGTGGGTTCGCCTCAGTAGGAAGGCGTTTCGGCACGGCGCTCCCTTGGTACACTAGACGGTGAGCTATTTGTAAGGGGTTGAACCCGGTGGTCGTGTTTGAGCACGAAGGTGTAGCGGAGGTCGTGATCAAAAAGTCGAGGTTTATCGGTCACTTGCTGCCTGTCACTTCAGTGGAGGAGGCCGATACGGCTCTCGCCGCCATACGCGAGACACACAAAACTGCGAATCACAACTGCTTCGCCTACACGATTGGACTCGATGGAACCCCTGTCGAGCGGTTTTCCGATGACGGCGAACCGAGTGGCACTGCCGGGCGGCCGATGCTCGAACTGTTGCGCAGGCGCGACATCCGCAACACCCTAGTCGTTGTCACGCGCTACTTTGGCGGCACGCTGCTTGGCGCTAGCGGGCTCGTCCACGCCTACCAGGACGCTACGCAAGCGTCGATGGAGGCGACGACGGCTCTCACGTGTGTGCGCATGCAGGGGGTGCGTGTCACCTGTGACTATGCCACATTCGGCAAGCTGGAGTATGCGTACGCAGAGGCCGAGTACCTCGTCGGAGAGAAGGAGTTTGCGCAAGACGTCGGGATGCACCTGACGATTACTGAGGAAGAAGCGGACCGCCTGTCGAAGATGACAGCGGACTTGTCGAGTGGACAAGCCCGCGTCGAGATGGAAGATGCAGCGTGGTTCGGAAGGCGGCCGGATGGGTCAGTCGTGCGACTCTAGTACCACTTGTACCGGCGGTGCGCCGGCAGACGGTGGAGGAACGGCCCCGGCTGGCAACGGTTGACAAGCGCTGAGGCGTCAGGGATGGCGCGATCGTGAATCAGTTGCGAAAGAAAGAGTCCGCCCGTGCGGACCTGCTGGATGCACTGCTGCAGCGACCACAGCACGGGAACTTCATACCCGGATTGGAGCACGAGCTTGCAGCTCGTGGAGGTCTCTGGAATGATGTCCGCGATGTGCCCACCGGCTATGTAGGAAAAGCCGCCGTCGTTGACCATCCGCGGTTGCCTCGTCTTAAACGCAACCAAGACGTCGCCGCTCGTGCCAGCCGGGACGGGCATGCCAATCCTGTGACCTGTCCACGTAAAGTACGCCGTCTTCAGTTGGCGCAGGTTGAGATACCACACATCCGCAAGCGCTTTCATGAAGGTCGAACTCGGAATATCAAGGTAATGCATGGGCCCCCTGTCATTCAACAGGAGCAGGGAGTTACCGTGATCGGTATAAACCACCTGCCACCCACGCAGTTCGTGCACGAAACTGCGAAGGCTCGGCTGCTCGGCAAAACTGCGGTAGCGCGGAATGATGGCGAGGATGTCTGGTTGCTCCGGGATAGACTGTGCGGCGGTCCGACTCGACGGGACTTCTACAACTGCAACA
>JAKAXI010000215.1 GCA_021816665.1 Bacillota bacterium
AACCTGAGCGATCCACTGGTCGCGCTGTTCCCGGGTGATCGGGTCTACGGGCTGAAACTTCCCAATCGGGTAGCGAATATCGTCCATGAAACATCACCTCTATGTAGAGTCTCGACACCCCTCCATGGTACCACGCGTTGCGCGCGACTTTCAGCCTGACACCTTCGCAACCTGTCAGCCGCCGGAAATGGCGCGCAGGATCCACACCTCGGCTGCATCGCCAACTGGCGTCGACACATGTGCGCGTGGGGGGAGCCTGCGACCTGAGATAAACACACTGAGGTTTTCGCGAAAGCAGTCGTCGGGCTCGACCAACCAGGACGCCATGCCAGGCCAGGTCTGGTCCAGCCGCTGCAACACGTCGCTCAGTGTGTGAGCCGCCAGGGAGATGACGGGATCGGCGTGAAATGCGTCGGTTACACTGCCCGGCAAATGGACGGTAATCATGCCTCTGCAGCGACCACGACGGAGTAAATCCTCGGTAAATCCTCGGCGATGAGGTGCCACGTAGCGCCTTCGTCTGCAGAGTGATAGAGCGCACCTGAGGTGGTGCCGAAATACAGGCCGAACGGCGTCTGAGTGTCACCCGTGAACGCGTCGCGCAGAACGCCAGAAAACGAAGGCTGTGGCAAGCCGTTGTGAAGCGCTTCCCAGCTTTGACCGGCGTCGCGGGTGCGGTAAACGGCGAGGACGTTGTCCGGTGCCCAGCGAGGCCAGCGCTGAACAGGGAGAACATAGGCGCAGTCCGGGTTGGCCGGGTGGCCGACGACCGGAAAGCCAAAGTCCGACGGAAGGGATTCGCCGACGTACTCCCAGCCATCGCCGCCGTTGTCGGAGCGGTACACACCGCCATGGTTTTGCAGCCACAGCCTGCCCGCAGTCGTCGGCGAAAGCCAGAACTTGTGTACGCACTGACCAGACTCCGGGTACTGCATGTCGTCCGGCATAAATTCTGCGCGAATCCCCCGGTTAATCGGCTGCCAACTATCGCCGCCGTCGTTGGAGCGATAGATTCCGCCAGCAGAACAGGCGATGTACAGACGATTGGCGAAAAACGGGTCGACCGCAATCGTGTGCAGACACTTTCCGCCAAAGCCTGGTTCCCACGTCTCATGTGTCGGGTGTTCACGCAGTCCGCGCACTTCTGACCAGGTGTCGCCGCCGTCATCAGAACGAAACAACCCGCTCGCCTCAACCCCGGCGTATACCCGCCCACCACCAGCAGGGCGAAGCGACCAAACGCGGGTGACGCGTTCGGGATCATCCGCTGTGTACTCGAGACCGCTTCCCCCTGTGTCCCAGTTTTCTCCCCAATCGTGCGAGCGCCGGACGTTCGCGCCGTGAAACACCGAATTGGCTCCAGCATAGAGAGTCTGCGTCTCTGTATCGTAAGCCGTCGTGTAGATTTCGTCACCGAGCAACACCGGTGGGAGTGCCGTCCACTCTGTCCGATCGTCAGTCCGGTACCTAAATAGCCCTTTTGCCGTTCCGACCAAAAGATACATCCTGCCCCCGCCTTCCTCGCGGTACAGATGATAGATAGTGAAATCATACTACTTCGCCCCAGGTTTTACATGCTGAAAATTCTCACTTACATAGAGATGGGTGCTTGTCTTTTGCACGGTGAGCTTGACCGCATACGATGGATTGCCAGGTTGGTTGTCCGCTCACGCGCTTTGGACGCCTCCCTGCTTCTTCATCTCGGTAAGCCTGACCCTGTAAAAGATAGGGAGTGATCACGTGAGTGGTCTAGTGACTGTCGTCGTGACGAACTATAACGCCGGACGTTACCTGAAAGAGGCTGTGAAGAGCGTCCTTGATCAGACGTATAGCAAATGGAGAATGATCATTGTTGATGACGCTTCGTCAGACGACAGCATCGACAAAATTCAAGGGTACCTGACAGACCCGCGCATCCGATTAATTGTCAACGACCGGAATATAGGTCAGACGAAGTCGCTGAACCGAGCCCTCAAGCACGTCCACACTCCGTGGATGGTCCAACTGGACAGCGACGATTGGTTCGCACCCCACACATTGGAAGTGTTAGTTCACGAAGCGAAACACAGCAAGCCGGATGTCGGCCTGATTGGCGCAAACATTGAACTCGTGTGGCAAGACGACGGCGATCGGACCGTCCGTACACGTGTCAAGCAAGGTCGAGCATTTCGAGATAAATACAAGTTCTTACTGGCGAACCAGTCTTGTTGGCCCAGGTTTTACCGGACGGAAGCCCTCCGCAAAGTGGGCGGATGGCCTACGGACGGTCCGTACGAGGGGCGGTACATTGAGGACTTGCGAATTCTGTACCGATTGATTCCGCGGTACCGATTTCGACACGTCAATCAAACCCTGTACTTGCATCGCCGTCACCAACACAATATGACCAGTAGTACCAAAGAAATGGAAGAAACACTTCGATGGCTCGTCATCGATACCTTGAAGCGCTGGGGCGGAAAGTACGAACCAAGGTTCCAAAAGGTCGAAGACTATCTGACAGTGACTGGCTTAGTGCCAACACACAGGGCCAGGAGGACGTCGGCATCACGACAGTAGTGCTTAACCCATGCGGTGCCCAACTTATCTGCGACAAAAAAGGAACTGACGATATGCCAGTTCCTTGTTATCTTTGGATCTGTTGCGGACCCTCACAACACCGCTCCGTCCATCCAGCAATCCTGTCACTCACCCGCGAGACAGCATGCCCTGTACGCGAGAAACGACACGCTGATAGGTCTTGGCCTTGCGCAGTTGAGTAGAAGCCTTCTCACCCGTCGCACTTCGCCGACGTCCAACATTCGACGACAATAGTCCGCGGATCACGCATGTCTGTGCCTCGTCTGCAGTCAGGATCGGCATCTCCGTCCGCTCCTCTAGTCGGTCTAACAGCGCATGCAGAGGAGTCCCCCCGCCCATCACTACGATGCCACTATCCATAAAGTCGCCAACGAGTTCCGGAGGAGAGGACTCGAGCGCACTCACCAGCAGGCCTACGATCGTCTCGCTGTAGCTTTCTACCTGGGTCTCCACCAATTCTCGTGATACAGAAATGGTTTCTGGTAGTCCGGTAGACAATCCACGGCCGCGAACTTCAAACGTGGGCTTCTCCGGGTACTCACCGACGTTCCATTTGAGTTGCTCTGCCGACTTGATGCCTATGAGAAACCCGTGCTCCTTGCGGACAGACTCGACGATGGCTTCGTCCAGGTTTCGCCCGCCAAAACTTGATTTGCGAGAATCCACGATACCACCCAGGCTGACCACTGCAGCCTCTGTAACGCCTGCGCCCAAGTTCAAGATGAGGTGCCCACGCGGACTTTCGACAGGCAGGCCCGCTCCGACGGCCGCCGCGATCACGGATTCAAACAAATGAACCTGTTTGGCTCCAGCTTCTCTGACCGCTTCTTCGATCGCGCGCTGTTCCACAGCCGTGATCCCGGTGGGCGTCGACACAGTGATGTTCGGTCGCGTTGCCATGCGCTTGCCTTGCATCAAAGTGATGGCGTGACGGATGAGCACCACGGCTGCGTCAAAATCCTTGACGATACCTGCAGAGATTGGGTGCACGACGGACACCCCCTGCGGTGCTCGTCCAACCAGCCGTTCTGCCATTTGACCTGCAGTCGTCTGTCCATTCTTGTCATAGGCCACAGTAGCAGGTTCTGCGTGGATCGTATCGCTCCCTAATTCCCCGACACGAAAGTAAGAGGTCCCAAGGTCCAGTGCGAGATCCATCGTGCATTCCCCCCTAAGACTGAACACGAGAAGCAGCGTGCGCCTCCCGGGTGGTTATAGATTTCGACATGATCTGCGAGTTTGTGGGGGTCGAATGATAGATTTATCGTAATTTCTAGAGAAAGTTTCGAACCACTTAATAGAATATATAGTCTATAAAACAACCGAACAGTATAATATGCTTAATTATGATAATTCTGATATTATCATATAGAGGTGAGAACCCTGTACCCGCTATCGCGTATGTCTGGGGCTCGTCACAATTTAGGCGCAGTTATCCTCGCACAGATCGCCGCTGTGATCATTCTTGTAACAAGTCATGCGGTTCTTCTTGTGCAAGCCCATACCCTTCAGTCTGAAGTGGTCAAACTGTCCTATATCAACAGCTCGATTGATCGTGTGCAAAACGACCTGTACGCTGCGTTTCGGGCAGAAAAGCAATACGTGCTGACAAAGAACCGACGGTATTTAGACAATTTCCGCCAAGCAGTCTCCACTTATGAAAGTCTGTCGTCAACCTTGAAAGCCGACGTCCACGGCTTTCAGCAGCTAGCCCCGACTGCGCTGGCGCCCATCTCGATGGGGCAGAAGTGGCTGAGTCTCTACGGCAAACCCCAGGTCGCATTCATTCAAAGATC
>JAKAXI010000216.1 GCA_021816665.1 Bacillota bacterium
CGCCCTCTCCAGCCGTGGTTTGTCCCACCGCAGTATGGTCATTATAACCGAAACGCTCATAGAATTCTTGCTTATACGCAGCAAAACGTCCCTCGTCCAGAGAGGCACGAATGTTTGCCATGATACGTAGCAGAAAGTAGACATTGTGATAGCTCGTGAGACGAATTCCAAGTACTTCGCCAGCCTTGAGCAAGTGGCGAATGTACGCACGCGAGTACGTCCGACAGACCTGACAGTCACAGTCGGGGTCGAGCGGTTGAAAATCGCGAGCGTACTGTGCATTTTTCAGCACAACTTTCCCGGCATGCGTCAGCACCGTACCATTGCGCGCAATGCGGGTGGGCAGCACACAGTCAAACATGTCCACCCCTCGTTCTACACCTTCGAACAAATCGTCCGGTGATCCAACCCCCATTAGATAGCGAGGCTTGTCGGCTGGCAAAAGCGGCGTCGTATAAGCAAGGACCTCGTACATCAGCGGCTTCGGCTCACCGACACTGAGTCCGCCAACCGCGTAACCGGGAAAGTCCAATTCCACTAGCCGTTGCGCGGACTCCCGACGCAGGTCAAGCTCCATCCCACCTTGGACAATCCCAAATAGCGCTTGCTCATCCGGTCGCCCGTGTGCAACCTTGCATCTCTGTGCCCAGTCCAGTGTTCTGCGCAGAGACGTCACCAGGTACGAGCGGTCCGCCGGATAAGGCGGACACTCGTCAAACGCCATGATAATGTCAGCACCCAGGTTGTTCTCAATCTTCATGACCGACTCTGGCGAGAAGAACCTCGGACTGCCGTCAATGTGCGAACGGAACTGCACACCTTCATCCGTGATCTTCCGCAAGTCTGACAGACTGAACACCTGGAACCCGCCGCTGTCGGTAAGCACAGCTCCATCCCAGTGCATAAATCCGTGTAACCCGCCCGCTTCGGCCACGAGGTCGTCCCCCGGCCGCAGGTGTAAGTGGTATGTGTTCGAGAGGATAATGCCCGCGCCCATTTCCCGAAGTTCGAAAGGCGACAGTGTTTTGACGGTCGCTTGTGTGCCAACAGGCATGAACACCGGCGTCTCAATGACGCCATGCGGCGTCGTGAGCCGCCCCCGCCGAGCGAGTCCCGCAGGCGGAATCGGCAGCTTCTCAAAGCTTATCGGGACTGTCAAACGGGAGACCTCCTCGTGATGAACATGGCATCCCCGAAGCTGAAAAAGCGGTACCGCTTCGTCACAGCTGCGCTGTACGCCTGCTTGGTAAAGTCAATCCCCATCATCGCAGCGACAAGCATGATCAGCGTCGATTTGGGCAAGTGGAAATTTGTAATCAGTGCGTCCACCACCCGAAAGTGATATCCAGGGTAAATAAAGATGTCCGTTGAACCGGCTCCTGCGATCACTGTGCCACTTTCACCTGCACTCTCAAGAGTCCGCATCGCCGTTGTGCCGACAGCGATGACACGCCTGCCCTCAGCCTTCGCCAAGTTCACGGCTGCTGCCGTCTCCGGTGTCACTTCGTACCACTCCGAGTGCATTTGATGACCTTCCACAGTGTCCGAACTCACTGGTCTAAACGTCCCAATCCCTACATGCAGAGTGACAAAGACGACTTTCACACCCTTTTGTTCGAGCTCGTGCAGCAATTCTCTCGTAAAGTGCAGACCGGCTGTTGGAGCTGCAACAGACCCAGGTGGCTGCGCGTAGACCGTCTGATACCGTTCCCGGTCCACAAGCGGTGCATGAATGTACGGCGGCAACGGCATCACGCCCACGCGGTCGAGAAAATCCAGCATGGGTTCGTTCAAGTGAAAAACGAGTTCGCGCATCCCATCATCAAGTTCTGCAGCAACCTCGGCAACCCCAATCTCCGCCTGTTCATCATCCAGAAATGACAACTCTGTGCCTACCCGCAGTCGTTTCGCCGGGCGAGCGAGCGCCCGCCACCTGGATGGAGCCACTTCTTCAGTCAGAAGGATCTCGACCCGAGCGCCTGAGTCTTTCTTTACGGCGTAGACACGGGCAGGAATGACGCGTGAGTTGTTGAGAACGAGAACGTCGCCCGACACGAGGTGTGACGCTATAGTGGAAAACTTGTCATGCAAAATGCTGTTTAAAACGGGATCGACCACCATCAGGCGCGACTCACTGCGCTCGCGAAGCGGTGTTTGTGCAATCAACTCTTCTGGCAATTCGTAATCAAAGTCATTGACCTGCAACGCCTAAACTCCTTTGTCGTCCGCATTCAACGCATATGTATTTCCGGCGTACGCGCAGCATGCGCGCAACCTCGTCCAATTCATTATATGGAGTCTTGGCGCAAGGATCAAAAAAACACCCGAGCGGAGCCCCGCCGGTTTCGTGGACATGTGTACCTTCTATTCTGTGACTCTTAATGAGAGAAAAGTCCTCCGACCGCGTTCAGTGTGTTGCCAAGTAGAGGACTCGTCCCCACACCTGTCCCGTTCGACTGGCTGACGATGTTCGTGATCTCGTTGGTTAAGCCTGACCCCGGCAGGACGGTACCTCCCGAGCCGCCCGGTCCACTCCCGCTACGACCACCGCCAGCAGGCTGGGTCCCTCCTCCTCTTGGTGGTGGAGTTCCATTTGCCGCCCCACCTGGGCCAACTCCTCGTCCCACGCCCTTCCCCTTGTCACCCGACTTTCCATCGGTCGCGGTTGCGTTCGATAGCCTACTGAAAATACCGGAGATTTTCAACTGGTCCAACATGGAAGTGATCTGTTGAGTTGATTTTGTGGTGTCGATGGACAAAATCGAATTTCCGCTTCCGAAAATTTGTCCCACTGTGGTGGCATTCAAGTGTGAAACCGACAGACCATGTTGCTGCGCCAACAGATACGACGCAACCTCCCCAGGCAGGACATTTGCCTGCTGAGCCGCCGTAAAGACACTCTGTGGCATACTGACAGTGTACACTGACGGGTCGAGCGCCTGACTTGCACCACTCTGTTTAAGCGTCTGAAGAACTGTCTGACGCGTAGTCGAGACTAGTGTCGATACGTGAGAGCTTGCGGCTTTCTGAACAGGAGCAGCAGCAATGACAATGCTGTCTTTTGTCGGCACTAACTTGTCTTTCAAAGCTTGGCTCACAATCTGGCCCACTGCTTGCTGCAGAGACTCCCCAGGGAGCTGAGGTAGCTGTGACAATACAGTTTTGCCGTCCTTGTCGTTCGCGGACGCTGTCTGAACATACATGCGCGGATTGACGCCGAGCGTCACGGAGGGGTTGATGTCTAGAGACACGAGCGCGTACGGGGTACCGGTCGGAACCTGCGGCTGTGATCCGCCACCGTTGCCCGCCCATACGCCTACTGCGACTGCCAGACAGGCAGCCACAGCAACACTCGTCCAACGCCGCCACTGCGCGCCACGACGAAGCGCGGTCGGCCAGTCCAAAGAGGACTGCTCCTCCTCAAACGACAACTCCATCCCGACCGCAACATCCTTCACGCGCGCCACGCGGCAAAACTGGCCATCCGGCGTGAGTACGATCGCATGCTTTTCAGCAATCTGTACTACGACACCGCGCCTCTCCCCGTGCATGTTCTGTCACTCCTTTCTCGCTACGACAAGTACGACTGCAGGTGTTCGTAGGGTCCAGTCAGCAAAATCACAATCGCCAAGATGTACTTTCGTTGTCGTTCCAACGTCTTGCGCGACACGCTGACCCGCTCTTCGAGGAGCTTCAGCGGCAACGCCTTTCGCTCCTCCACATATGCGCTAAGGACCGGGTCGCCAGCGACTTCGCGAGCAATCGCGATGGCTGTCTGTCTGGCATCCGCGTGCTTTGGAGACAGTTCGACCAAGTCTGAGAAGGTGAGTCCGAACGCTTGCAAGGCGACGCTGTACAGCTCAATGTCGCTCTGGCGCGCCGCCTGCTCTTCGGCCCGCAAATGCGCGTCGACGGAAGTCCTCACTTCCACGTAATTGACGACATTGTCTTCGTCGTCGGCCACGTCAAACTGCGTCCAAGGCACGCTCTTTTGTCGCTGAGACCGCTGAGACCGGTAGTAGTCAATCAAGCGTCTGCGGATAATCGTCTCAGCAAACCCCAAAAAGCTGGCCTTACGGCTGCCATCAAATCGGTCAATCGCCTCATTCATGGCAATCAGTGCAACGCTGAACTCGTCGTCTTGTGAGCGGTCAATGTACCGCTTTGACGCTTGAGACGCAGTGCGCAGGATAAATGGTGTATACGCTTCAAGCAAGTCATTGCGCGCTTGTGCGTCTCCAGACTGAGCGAGCTCGAGCATGGTGTAGAGCTGGTTGGACTCTTCCGGCTTCTTCCGGCGAAAGGGCAATCCGCCCACCCGTGCCACCTCGCCTCTACAAAGATTCGACGCAAATGCTGGCTAACTGG
>JAKAXI010000217.1 GCA_021816665.1 Bacillota bacterium
CCCAGGTGTTGACACCGGGATCAACTGTGCTGTCGTCGCTGCGCATTTGCAACAGCGGTGGTGCACCGCTCCCCGTGCAAGTGCTGCACCGCTTCGAGGAGTTGACCGGCGCTGTGATGTCGGAAGGCTATGGCCTTAGCGAATCTTCACCCGTGACGCACAGTTCGCTGCGTAACAGGCGAAAGGTGGGGAGCATCGGCATCCCGGCGCCAGAAACAGAAGTGAAAATTGTAGCTATTGATGACCCGAGCCGCGAAATGCCAGACGGAGAGTCCGGTGAACTGGCTATTCGCGGCCCGCAGGTCATGAAAGGATACTGGAATCGGCCCGAAGAAACCGCTCGCACACTCGTCGACGGCTGGCTTTTGACAGGGGACATTGCGTTAATTGACGACGAGGGCTTTACATTCATCGTCGACCGCAAAAAGGACCTCATCATCGCAAGTGGCTTTAACGTCTATCCGCGTGATGTTGAAGAGGCCTTATACAAGCACCCGGCAGTGCTCGAAGCGGCTGTCGTGGGTGTGCCGGACGAGTACCGTGGTGAAACGGTGAAAGCGTTCGTCGTGTTACGCGAAGGCGAGAACGTGACTGAGGCCGACCTCATCGCCTTTTGTCGCCAGCAGCTAGCACCCTACAAGGTTCCGCGCATGATTGAATTCAAACAGGACTTACCAAAATCCGCAGTCGGAAAGGTCCTCCGCCGGTCCCTCAGAGCCTAAATTACCAACGAAGGAGTGTTGCCGTGAACATCCACCTGCTCCACGTCAACGACGTGCACAGCCAGATCGAAAATCATATGCGGCTTGGCGCGTTGTTGAGGAACTTACGGAGTGCTTTGGCAACGCGCGGCGAGTGGGTCCTGACGTTCGACATCGGAGATACCATCGATCGTGTCCGACCGGAGTCGGAGGCCACGCTCGGAGCCATCAACGCAGAGTTGCTCGGCGCACTTGGCGTGGACGGTTGGGTGTTTGGGAACAACGAAGGGCTGACGGTTCCGGTTGACGGTTGGCCGCACCTGGCAGACCGCGCCCGCACGGTGGTTTACGGAACTAATCTCAGGCAAGCAAGCGGCGCGCCTTTTCCTGGCTTTGCCGATACGCATGTGTACGAACGGGCTGGCGTCAAGATTGGCGTTTTCGGCGTAACCCCCAACTACGAGCGCCCGTACGGCGTACTGCAAGTACAGGCGCTCGAACCATTTCCGGCAGCCGAGGCGGCGGTTGCTTCCTTGCGCGATCGCGGTTGCGACATCGTCGTCGCACTGTCGCATCTGGGTCTGTTTGCCGACCGGGCGCTGGCTCAGCAAGTGGCAGGTATCGACGTCATCCTCGGTGGGCACACGCACCAGTTTATGCAGGCTGCAGAGAGGGTTGGGCAGACGGCCATTTTCCAAGCTGGGAAACACGCCTTCGCGTTCGGCCACACCACTGTGAATTATGATCCGGTCCACAGGCGCATCGTCAGCGTCCACAGCGAGTCGCTTCCGGTCGACGTACACGGAGTGTTTGATGAGGCGATGCTCTCGGCGTATCAGGCGTTCCTGCCAGAGGTCGAGACAAGTTTGTCAGCACCAATCGTAACCCTTCGTGAACCGCTCATCACTCGCTTTGATGAAGAGTCCGACTTTGCCAACCTACTTGTCGATGCGTTGTTTACAAAGTACTCTTGCGACCTCGGTCTGATGATGGCTGGGGCGCTTAATGCGAGTTTGCTCAGCGGCGACGTATCGATGCTGCACGTACACGGTGCCTGTTCAACGCCGACGCGCCCGGTTATACTGAGTCTTCGCGGCAGCGACTTGGAACAAGTGATAGCTGACTCGCTGAACCCGAAGTCGTACCATCGGCCCGGTTTCGGTTTTGGATTTCGCGGTGCGGTGGTTGGTTTTTTGGCTCTTGCCGGCGCAACAGTTTGCTGGGTTCGGGACGCCGACGGAGGGCGGCGACTGGTCTCCCTTTCCGTCGGCGGAGAAGCGGTTGAGCCAGAGCGCTGGTACCGCGTTGTCACTTGCGAGTACCTGTTGCTCTCGCTGGTCTTTCCCCAGTTTCGCAACGCAAAGGACATTGAGTTTGAGCCGCCGCTGGTTCGGGAAGTGCTTCGCGACGCGATTCGTCGCGAAGACCTCATCGCGTCATCGCGTCAGCGGCGTTACTTGGAGTGCGAGAGTGAACCTGGTACTGGACAGGTCAGGGGTAAAGGCGACACAATGGAGTGAGTGGAAACGAATCTGAGAGATAGGGATGTTAAGATGGCATTGATGTCTCGCGCCAACACACGGCGCATGCTAGTCAAGCTGGAAGCCGCCTATCCGGACGCCAAGTGCGCTCTGAACTTCAGCACTCCGTTTGAGCTTTTGATCGCGACCATGTTGTCGGCGCAGTGCACGGATGCGCGGGTCAACCAAGTGACTTCGAGACTCTTTCAAAAATATCACGGTCCACAGGATTATGCGCAGATTACACCGGAGATACTGCAAGAAGACATCCAAGAGCTTGGACTCTTCCGCGCCAAGGCTGAGCACATTGTCGAGACCTCTCGCATGCTGTTGCGAGACTTCCACGGCGAAGTGCCACGGACTGTGGAAGACCTCGTGAAACTGCCAGGGGTGGGTCGCAAAACAGCGAACGTCGTTCTGTCGAACGCGTTTGACACGCCTGCCTTGGCTGTCGACACGCACGTTCAGCGAGTGTCGAATCGAATTGGCGTCGCCAATAGCATGAATCCGGTGATTACAGAGCAACAGCTGTGCCAGCGCATTCCCCAGAAACTGTGGGGACAGGCTCACCACTGGCTGATCCACCACGGGCGCCAGGTGTGTACAGCTCGAAGCCCGAAATGTGACAATTGTCCAGTTACTGAGTTCTGCGCCTTTTACCAAAAGATGCAGGGGGATCCGAAACTCAGGGGCAAGGTGTTCGAAGAAAAGCCTAGTCGCAACCAGCGAGGAGCCCGGAAAAAGTCTTAGCCTTCGCGCGATGGGGTCTTCGCGTCCGGTTCGTAACTGCCTGTCCGAGTTTTTCGCAGCCGCTGATGACAGTGGCTGCACGTGTCTACGGTGCCCGTCAGACGTGTTTCTTGACTGCAGCCAGGGCACTTGACGGTGTGAATGCCGGGTGTCACTGGACCGTAGCGAAAGTACATCAAGATGCCAACCACGACGCCAGCGCCACCCACTGCCAGCAAGTAGGGCAGGAGGGTGTGGTTAAACACACCGCAGTACATCACGAAAAACCCGCCGAACATGAAGACAAGCGCCCAATTGCGCCATTTGTTGACGTTCACGTGGCGTGACACTCCTTTGTATCCCGATCATTGTTCCTCATGTTAACGGATGCGGTTGGCGGTTGTCCACGCTCGACACAAAGGAGGCACTCGTGGATGTGGAAGAAGGCGTTTGTGCTCATCATCTCCATTGATCTTTTGATCGCGGTCGCGGCCGCCGTGTGGTTTGCTACGCTTCCGCCCGCAGCCCGTGCGACGCCACCGAAGTCGTCTGCTCCCTCTTCACAGCAGGCACAGATTGAACTGACGATGGGTGCGCCTGCCATCAACACCTACTTAGCCTACGCACTTGCCAAACAGCCGGAAGTGACGAAAGCTGTGTCGTACGTCCGCGTCAATTTTTCCAACCAGTGGGTTGTAAACTTTGGGCTTCGCCTGGGAAGTCGGTCTGTTCCCGTGCAACTATCGATCGCTCCGCACATCCAGGGTGGAAATTTGGGGATGCAGATTCAAAGCGCCACGCTTGGTGGAATCCCAGTCCCCCCAGCTCTGCTCGTTCTGACGTTGGCCCACGCTCCTTGGCCAAACTGGATTGCGGTCAATACCAGCACCAATACCCTTCAAATCAATTTTACCGAACGCCCTGCCAACCCGTACGGCCTGCGCGTCCTCGGCTACTCCCCGCAAACCAAGCAACTGTCTGTGCAGGTGCTGATCACTCCACAGTCCGCTCTCTCTGGTCACCTCTGAGAGTACCCCGAGATCAAAGGCATAATGCCTGTTTGCTCGTCGCACGCTAGGGAAGGTTGTTCCGAATCGGAACTCGGGCGTTTAGCCCGCGATCCTGGCGAGCGAGAGGGTGAGTAGATGACTGCAGTGCCCGCGTGGGTAAAAACCCTGCTGACCGTGGACGACAGCGTGATCGACGACCAGTTTACCTTGACTGACACCAGCGGGCAGAAGTCCGATGGCGATCGGCAAGACGGCAAGATCGGAA
>JAKAXI010000218.1 GCA_021816665.1 Bacillota bacterium
GGATGTCAACCACCATTCGTTTGAGGATGAAGGATGCCAACCGGCAGTTGCGGGCTGCCAGACGGTGTCCTTATTTGCTTCTGGGTCCGTTGAAGTACTCGATAACTGCACTGCGCTCCTCTCGAGTACGAAAGGGAAACAAGATAAAGCAGATACCGCGGTGCTCGAGGAGTACATCGCGAATCCGATGCCTGGGCACGTATTGGTCGTCACCGCTTATGGCGAAAAGCTCGACGAACGAAAAAAACTTGTCAAGACGGTACGTGGTCATGCGACTGTGGTGGATTGCAACACACCGAACGCGGCCGATGCGGAGAAAATCCTGAAAGAGGTGATTGCGCGACGCGGAATCGCTGTCAGCGCTGGGGTGCTCACAGATGTGTACAAGAGGAGTGGAACTCTGTCTATGGCTGTCTCAGACCTCGAAAAGGTCGCCACCTACGCTGGGGGGCAGATGGTCACGCTGGAGGACGTTGCGGAGGTTGTGACGGCACTCTCTGAGGACAACATCTTTGCATGGATTGACCTCGCAATTCGCGGCCGTGCGGACGAAGCAATCAGTCGGCTCGACGACCTTCTGTTGGCTGGCAACGACATATTTTCCATTCTGGCACTGCTTGCTCGACAGTGGCGAATAGTCGCTCGCGCAAAGGAAGGGGCCACGAAGCGTGAATCACAGCGGGACACGGCTGCCCGCCTTGGGGTTCATCCTTATGCCCTGAAAGTTGCAAGTGAACAGGGTGAGCGGTTGTCCCTTCAAGTAGCCGAAGACATGTTGCTGCGGGTTGCTGATGCGGAATGGGCTTTAAAAACTGGCCGCCGTGAACCACGTCAAACGCTTGAGTGGTTGGTGTTGACTTTTGCGAGCGTACGAGGAGCGGGGCGGCGGATACACGTGTGAAAAAGGAGCTGTTCGGGTACAGTAATCTGTACGGGTGAACGTAAGCTTTGTGGGTGACTCTGGGTTCATCATCCTGTACACGAGGCGGTGAAGCTGTCATGGCACGCAGACACAGGCTGCTTGTACCAGAGGCAAGAGCTGCATTGGACTCAATGAAAGACCGTGTCGTAGACCAAAAGCAGGTGCAGTTGCCGCGAGGCGATGGCGGAAACCTGACCACGCGTCAGGCTGGAGCCCTTGGCGGAGAAATTGGCGGGTCGATGGTGCAGAAGTTAATCGAAGTGGCGGAACAGACATTAGTTGCGGAACAAAAAATTCCCCCTCAGGACTGAGGGGGAATTTACACTCGATTTACTTTGCAACGTTGAGAGTGTTGAAGCGCCGAGTCAAACGCGACTTCTTCCGACTGGCAGTGTTCCGGTGAATGACACCTTTTGTCGCTGCCTTGTCCAAAGCCCGAGTCGCAATACCCAAGGCAACTCGCGCCTGCTCCACATCGTTCTGAGCCAAGCTGGTCTCAAACTTTTTCAACGTTGTGCGCAACGCCGAACGCAAGGAGGTATTCCGTAGCGACCTCTTCGCGGTCGTACGGACGCGCTTTTCCGCGGATTTAATATTAGGCACAGTCTCACCTCCTTGACATCCCTTCTTGCAGACAGATTCGACTATATCACATTGCTTGCTACAGCCGCAACTGTGGCAGAAGGAGGAGTTCCCGGCTATGACACGTTCCAATCACAATTCACCAAACTCCGAAGTTGCACGCAATCCGGTGATGCCGGAAACCGGATTCAGCCCTCGAACAGACCTGGCGATTGAAGCTCACGAACTCGCTCGCGGCGGAAAGTCCAGCCTCGCTGGCGTTGAGGAATCGAGCGTCGATTACGATGACTTTCACGTCACCCGCGTGAACGTCAAGAACGCCAGCGGTGCACTGGCCATAGGGAAACCGGTTGGCACCTACATCACTGTTGATGCGCCAGGGATTCGACGCCGCGATCCTGAACTTCAGGACACCGTCGCGATGCAATTGGCGAAGGAGTTTGCGACACTCATCGATGTACCTGAGAATGCTTCCGTCCTGATCGTCGGACTTGGTAATTCTCACGTCACACCAGACGCGCTTGGACCGCTCGTGGTTGAGCGGGTTTTTGTAACCCGCCACCTCTTTCAGTACATGCCCGAGGCGATCGGCGAAGGCTATCGGACAGTCAGTGCTGTAGCCCCTGGAGTTCTTGGAATCACTGGCATTGAAACCAGTGAAGTCGTCAAGGGGATTGTCGAGCACGTCAAACCCGACTTAGTGATCGCTGTAGACGCTCTGGCTTCACGGTCGCTGTCACGTGTCAACGCGACCATTCAGGTCGCGAATACCGGGATCCAGCCAGGGGCTGGTGTGGGCAACAAGCGTAAAGCCCTCGACGAGGAGTCGCTGGGCGTACCTGTCATTGCTGTCGGCGTTCCAACAGTTGTCGACGCTTCGACGATCGCGAACGACAGCATCGAACGGTTGCTCAATCAACTTAAATCGTCTGTGCCGGAAAACGGGGCTAGCCAAATTTTCGACCAGTTCAGTGCCCAGGAAAAGTGGCAGATGATCCACGAAGTGCTTGAACCGCTGGGTGACAATTTAGTTGTCACGCCGAAGGAAATCGATGAATTCATTGAAGACATCGCACATGTTGTGGCCAAAGGGCTGAACCTGGCCCTTCACCCGGGTATGACGCCCGACGATGCTGACGCTGTGACTCATTAAGTCCGCGACACCACTTTCGGAGCACAAATGACTCAACTGGACAGGTTCGTCCGTTGTGGAGAGCCTACTATTGCGTTGCCCAGGCTGCTAGAGTGCTAATCTAGCAGCCTGTTTCATATACATCCCTCGAAGACATGAGGTTTTGTTGGCGAGGGGGATGATCGAAAGATGAGAGCCAACGAAGATTCACTGACAAAGCAGATACGACATGGGCTCAAACATGGGCTTGCCATGTTCTTATTTCTTGGTATCTTGTTAGGCGGCGGCACTGCGGCGTTTTCACTACTGGCGGCCAGCATTGCTACGCTGTCAAACTTGTCGTCAAGCAGCCAGACAATACACTTCACGCCGTCCTCTGCGCAAAGCGGCGTGGGGCAGAGCGGGGGACAGACCGCCCTGCCCCAGCCGAGTTCGGCTGTCACTGCGGCGCAACAGCCGAGTGCGGGAAATGCCGGGACAGGTACGACAAGGAATACGACGAGTCTGACGGCACCTACAGGAGAATCGGCGTGGAATGGTGGCAATCAGACGGCAGGGCAGAGTGTCATCAACCAACTGAACAATCAGGTCGACCACATGCACAGCCCTCTCATGGGAGTTGTCGACAGCGGCGGTGTGGTCGTCGGGGACCGCGTCCAGGCTGCGTTTGGACACGTCCTGGCTAGTTTCGTTAAAGCTCTTTTTCTTGAGCAAAACTGAGGATTTGGACGGTCTTTTCGGAACTCCAGCGGGAATGTTATAATAGATCGCGACAGACTTCGGCAGCCGCGCCCTGTGCGCGGCATGTTTCATGAAGGGCCGCGTCCGAAAGGCGCGTCTAGTTCACCAGTCACAGGTGATACACACGGGCTGATTTGCCCACAGGGAGGACAAGCGGCGGTGCAGGAACGGCAACAGAGGATTCGAAACTTTTCCATCATCGCCCATATTGATCACGGTAAGTCGACATTGGCTGACCGGATCCTGGAGTTCACGGGTGCTGTTTCGGAGCGTGAAATGCAGGAACAGTTGCTCGACCAAATGGACCTCGAGCGCGAGCGGGGAATTACGATCAAATTGCAGGCAGTCCGACTGAATTACAAGGCTTCGGACGGCGAAACGTACGAACTGAACCTGATCGACACCCCAGGTCATGTCGATTTTACCTATGAAGTGTCGCGCAGTCTCGCGGCATGCGAAGGAGCTCTACTGGTCGTCGATGCAGCCCAAGGGATAGAGGCGCAGACGCTCGCGAACGTCTACTTGGCGCTCGACAACGACCTTGAGATCTTGCCGGTCATTAACAAAATTGACTTGCCAAGCGCTGAGCCCGAGCGCGTGAAGCAGGAGATTGAAGACATCATTGGCCTTGACGCAAGCGAGGCCGTACTAGCGTCGGCCAAATCTGGCATCGGCATCGAGGGAATTCTCGAACAAATTGTGGCCAAGGTGCCGCCTCCGACAGGAGACAGCGCCGCACCGCTGCAGGCACTCATCTTTGACTCTCACTACGACCCGTACCGAGGCGTAATTACGTACCTGCGGGTAGTCAACGGGGAAGTCAAACCGGGTATGAAAGTGCGG
>JAKAXI010000219.1 GCA_021816665.1 Bacillota bacterium
TGCTGCCGACAATGCCGTATTTGGCCAGACTGGCCCCAAAGTCGGAAGTTTCGACGCTGGCTACGGCGCGACGTTGTTGGCCCGTACGGTGGGCCACAAGAAGGCGAAAGAAATCTGGTACTTGTGTCGGCAGTACAACGCGCAGGAAGC
Organism: Bacillota bacterium; assembly: GCA_021816665.1. GTDB lineage: Bacteria > Bacillota > Bacilli > Alicyclobacillales > Alicyclobacillaceae > Alicyclobacillus_L. The sequence continues at coordinate 151 of JAKAXI010000219.1, forward strand.
CCTCGACATGGGACTTGTGAACACAGTTGTACCGCTCGCTCAGCTGCACGAAGAGGCCGAGCAGTGGGCGCGTGAAATTCTTGAGAAGAGTCCGATCGCGATTCGTTTCCTGAAGGCGGCCTTCTTGGCCGACACGGACGGTCTGCTTGGTATTCAGCAACTGGCCGGTGATTCGACGATGTTGTACTACATGACAGAAGAAGCGCACGAAGGCAAAGACGCGTACTTAGAAAAGAGAAAGCCGGACTTCAGCAAATTCCGGAGACTACCTTGAACGCTGGTGTGAGGAGGCCGAACGATGGTGGAACTGCTCCCTGACTGGTTGGCGAGGAGAGCTGTGGGCCAAGCCAAGACGGTGGCAGTAGAGGAAGACGGTGCGTCGATTACGTACTCTGATTTGCAGACTCGATCGCTGCTCCTCGGCGGCGAACTCACTCGACTCGGTCTGTGCAAGGGAGACCGAGTCGGAGTATTTGTCATTCGCGGGCTGGAATTCGCAGTGGTAGTTCACGCTCTGATGCAGGTGGGGGCGGTACTGGTGCCGTTGAACCGCCGTCTCACTCCAGCAGAACTGGCCTGGCAACTCAACGATGCAAACGTGCACTTGCTCCTTTGCGATTTGGCGGCAGGTGAAGCGGCGACAGCTGTGTTCGATGCAAGTCGGGATTTGGGTCTGGAACTGACACTACAGCGCGTTGAGGAACTGGAGTCGCGCGCCCTCGTTGACCCTTGGAGTGTCCAAGCGAACAGTCACATTGACCTCGATAGGGTTCATGCGATTATTTATACTTCTGGGACAACAGGGTATCCGAAAGGTGTCATGATCACCTACGGGAACCACTGGTGGGGTGCGACTGCCTCTGCTTTGCAGTTAGGCGTTCACGCAGGAGACCGTTGGCTGTCGCCGATGCCGTTGTTCCATGTCGGCGGACTGGCGGTTTTGATGCGCAGTCTCATCTATGGCACTAGCGCTGTGCTGTTGTCGAAGTTCGACCCGAAAGCTGTAAATGAGGCGCTCGATCACGGTGACATCGACCTCGTCTCTCTGGCACCGACGATGTTATCGCAGATGCTGACGGACCGTAGAAGTCCTTATCCTTCGCGGCTACGCACGATTCTGCTCGGGGGAAGCAGTGCGCCGTTGCCACTCCTTGAGCAGTGTTTGGAGCTAGGCGTACCCGTTGCCCAGAGTTACGGCTTGACGGAGGCGAATTCTCAAGTCGCTACATTGGACGCCAAAGATGCGCTGCGCAAGTTCGGGTCGTCGGGGCGACCGCTGTTGCCGACCGAGGTAGAAATTCGCGTCAACGGGGAACGTGTGCCCGCGGGCGTTGAGGGTGAGATCGTGGTGCGCGGTCCGAGTGTGACACCTGGTTACCTGAATCGGCCGGATGCTACAGCGGCCGCCTTCTCAGGCGGTTGGTTGCACACCGGAGATTACGGGCGTCTGGATGATGAAGGGTATTTATATGTGCTGGATCGCCGCAACGACCTGATTGTGTCGGGGGCCGAGAACATTTACCCAGCCGAGGTTGAGTCGGTCCTGCTGGCCCACGACTGGGTTGTAGACGCATGTGTTGTTGGCAGGCCAGATGAGTTGTGGGGACAGGTTCCTGTAGCCTACGTAGTCACACGCTCCGGTACCGAGCCTGACAAAGTGGACCTAATTGCGCACTGCAAACAAAAGTTGGCGCACTATAAGGTGCCAAAAGATATCTACTACGTGCAACAACTGCCGCGCAACGCAGCCGGTAAGCTGCTACGCAAGACCGTGCGCGAGTGGGCGAACGCCCGAACATGAGTCAATGGGGGGTGTGAGGTTGAAACGTCGACAGAAGTGGTTGACCGGAGGGGCTGTCGCTCTCGCTTTGATGTTGGCGGCCGGCTGTGGAACTGTTGGTGGTGGTAACCAGCCGACGGGTACGACAGGTAACGCGGCGGTGCAGACTACGGCTACAGGCACAAACGTTCCGACCGTAGGTAAGATTGCACCGTCCTTTTCCCTGCCAACCTTGAACGGGAACCAGACGGTATCTCTACAGAGCTTGCTTGGAAAGAAGCCGCTGATTATCAACGCTTGGGCAAGTTGGTGCGGTCCTTGTAATCAAGAGACGCCAGACTTGGTGAAACTGTCAAAGCAGTACGGACAGCAGGTCCAGTTTGTCGGCGTGAACTTGACCTCGCTTGATACAGTGGCACAAGCCAAGGCGTTTGTGATCAACTACCACATTCCGTACACGGTCCTGTCCGATCCACAAGGCGAGTTTGACAAAACGTACGGCATTCTCTCCGTCCCGACTACGTATGTGATCAGCAGCAAAGGAAGGGTCGTTGATGTTCACATCGGGATCATGAGCAAGACACTCATGCAGTCGCTTGTTAAACAAGCGATTCAGGCGGGCTAATTGGTCGATCAAGACATGAAAAGGGCGCTTCCTCGACGTGCGGTCGAAAGCGTCCTTTTTGCTGTCGCTGAGCAGTGGCCTGTTGGCAAGGACAGCCATGACTGGGCGTGATCGCTTTCAAAACTGAAGTGATTTGCCGTGCTCTCTGAGCCACGTACGCGCAACACGGTAGTCCGGTAACCAGCGTTCCACATGGGTCCAAAAGCGTTGCGAATGGTTCATTTCTAACCTATGACACAGTTCGTGAACGACCACATAGTCAAGGACTGCTGGCGGTGCGAGAATGAGACGCCAGTTAAAATTTAGATTTCCCATACTGCTGCAGCTGCCCCAGCGAGTTTTCTGATCTCGAATCGTGATCCGCTCAAACGAAATTGCCATTTTGTGAGACCAGAGTTCAGCACGCTCGGTGAGGATCTCCTGTGCTCGGCGTCGAAGCCATGGGACGAGGACTGGAATCGTTGCCGGGTCATCAAGTCCTTGTCCGGGGCCATAGACGTTTAACACTTGTCCGTCTGAACGCAAGGCCCATCCGGACGCCGGGCTGAATTGTACGTCGAACTGGTAATCAAAGACCCGCAGTTTCCCCTCTCTCCACGGCAAGTTGCGAACGGCGGTGTCGGTAAGTTCCTTTTCGTGGAGTAACTTTACAATGCGCGTTCGGTGGCGATCCAACAGATTCAGGATCTCCTCATCCGTTGTGTGTAAGGGCGCTCTGACGACAACGGTTCCGTTGTCTATCGAAAATGATAGAGTCTTCTGTCGCGCAGCGCTGCGCAATACGACCACTTCGTAGTCTGGGGTTGACAGATGTTTTCCGCTTTTCCGCCGACGCGAATCCATGACACGCCTTCTTTCGACAATCTTTACTTTTCCTTTACATCACATCCACTCTCTTTTTACAACCCACTGATAACATCAATGCTCGTAGGACACAATAGTCCATACAGGATGGAACCCGAGGAGGAAACCGTGACGATGAAGATGAATAAGTGGGTTGCAGGGGCAGCGGCAGTCGCAGTGCTGGGCGCCGTTGCAGGGTGTGGCACTGCAGCCAACAATACAGCAGGGGGCAACACGGCGGGCGGCTCGAATTCCACAGGGTCTACCACTTCGAACACGGCACTTACGTTGAATGAATCTGGATCGTCTCTGCTCTATCCGCTGTTCCAGGACCAGTGGATTGCTGCATACAAGTCTGTGAATCCGAATGTCACTTTGAGTGCCGCTTCGACCGGCAGTGGCACAGGCATTCAAGACGCAATTTCTGGCACCGTTCAGATCGGTGCTTCAGACGCTTACTTGCCAGCGGCGGAAGTGCAGGCTCACCCGACGATGGTAAACATTCCGCTCGCGATTTCCGCGCAGCAGATTATGTATAATTTGCCTGGTATCAAAGGTCATCTCAAACTCACAGGCAACGTTCTGGCGCAGATTTACGAAGGGAAAATTACCAAGTGGAACAACAGTGCCATCACAAGCCTGAATCCAGGCGTGGCGTTGCCAAACCAGACGATTATTCCGATTCACCGTTCCGACGCAAGTGGTGACTCGTTCCTCTTCTCGTCACTCTTGACGGACACGAACAGCCAGTGGAAGTCGTCCGTTGGTGAGTCGACCAGATCAGCGAGGCGCGATCGGCATCC
>JAKAXI010000220.1 GCA_021816665.1 Bacillota bacterium
TCACATAGCCGCCGAGTAGGCAGCCAAGTGTCGGTTTCGATCACATAGCCGCCGCACCCGAGGAACTACCGCGCGCGCCAGCCCCGCCAGCCCCGCCAGCCCCGCCAGCCCCGCTCGACGGCATAGGTCCCACGTACTGCGATTGTGGCCGAATCAGCCGGTTGTTCTGCGCCTGTTCGAGCATGTGCGCAGTCCAGCCCACCACGCGACTGGTCGAGAACGTCGCGGTATAGAGGTCCTTTGGGATCCCGACCGTTCTCAAGATGGCCGCCGCCCAGAACTCCACATTGGTGTACAGCCTGTGGCCGGGTTTGTACTCTTCGAGCAGCGCCACTGCGGTCCGTTCGACGTGCACCGCAAGGTCAAACCACGGGTCGGCGCCGGCGAGATCGCGCACGACCGCCTTAAGCGCCTCCGCCCGTGGGTCCACCGTCTTGTAGACACGGTGCCCGAACCCCATCAGCCGCTCGCTGCGGTCCAGTTTCGCTCGCAGCCAAGGTTCCGCGTTCTCTCGCGTCTGAATTTTGTCCAACATGTCGATCACGCCGGACGGGGCGCCGCCGTGCAACGGACCTTTCATCGCGCCAAGCGCTGCCGTTAAGCCAGCGCTCATGTCGGACTGGGTGGACAGCGTGACGCGGCTGGCGAAGGTGGAGGCGTTGAGACCGTGATCCATGGTGAGAATCAGATAGGCTTCGAGCGCGCGCGCGTGCGCAGCGGATGGAACCTCACCGGATAGCATGTAGAGGTAGTTTTCGACGTGTGACAGGCCATGGTGCAGCGCAGGGAGCGTCTGCCCGATAGACTTGGCGTAGACGCTTGCGACGATGGTCGGAAACATGCCTGTGAGCAGCGTCGCGTCGGCGAGCGTCGGCGGCCACTCCTGGCAAGGCACCACGGCCGAAACAACCGTGCGTACGCCGCTCATGACATCGATGCCTTGCGGCAGGGCGTCTACGAGTGCCTGCAGGTCGTGTGGAATTACCCTCGCCACCTTCAAACTCTCCTCCATCTGCAACAGCTGTGTCGCGTCCGGCAAGTCGCCTGCCCATAACAAGTGCGCAACTTCTGCGAAAGAGCGGTGCAAAGCCAGCTCGGGTGCCGGATACCCTCGGTACACCAAGCGCCCCGCTTCGCCGTCCACCATGCTCAATTCCGTCGCTGCGGCAACGACCGTATCTAACCCATGGACTGATGCCATGACAAACGCCTCCTATCCCGTTCACGAAAGGAATCCGTGTGCAATCGGTATACCGCGATCGTACTCGTCGAGATTGATTTTGTATAATGAATAAATGTGTATATAATAATCATGATATATAATCGGTTATCGCGGCGAGATGGGCGGAGACGGCAGTGGATACACAGTGGCTGGAGACGTTTGTCGCAGCGGCAGAGGCGGAGAACTTCCGGCAGGCCGCGGAAAAACTGCACTTGGCACAGCCGACTGTCTCCCTCCACATCGACAAGTTGGAGCAGCAGCTCGGCGTGCCGTTGTTTGAACGCTCGGGCCGCGGCGTGCGCCTGGGGGAACACGGGCGGCGGTTTCTGCCCTACGCGCAGTCGGTGCTCGCGGACCTCCAGAGTGGGCAGACAGCCGTGGCGAGGCTCGCGCAAGGCTACGACCAGACCCTCGCGATCGCAGTTTCACCGCTCATCGCAGCGACGTATCTGCCGCGCTGGATCCAAGGCTTCTTGCGCGACTATCCGAACGTCGAAGTTGCTGTGCATGTGATGGAGTCGACGGACATCGCACAGGCGATCGCGGACGCCGTTTGCGACCTTGGCTTCAGCCGCATGCCGTCGCAGCTGTCCCGCATCGAATCGCTCCCGCTCTACGACGATCCAGTGGTGGTTGTGGCGCCAGCTGGTCCGCACGATCTCGATGGTCCGCCACGCACCTTGGAAGAACTGCTAGCGACGTACCCGCTGCTCACGCACAACCACCCGCTGTACTGGGACGACATACTGGCCTCATTGCGTCAGCAGTTCGGGGCGCTGCGCAGCATGCGCGTCAGTCAGGTTCACGTCACACTGCGCTGGATTGAGGAGGACATGGGGTTTTCCTTTTTGCCGAAGAGCACAGTCCGACGAACATTGCTGCTTGGCTCAGCCGTAGAAGTGCCCGTCCCTGAGTCCTTTTCGCTGCCTGTTGCCCGCACGTACCTGTTGCACGACGCTCGCGTCGTCTCAGTCGTTGGGCGCGCGTTTTGCGGCTTTGTCCAGGCGTACATGGACCAGCGGCGGGTATAAGAACCAGTGTGTACGCAGGCGTCGTTTTTCCGCCCCGGTGCCGTTGGAACATTCCCCCTGCCCAATGCGACAAGCGTCTGTGCTAGAATGAATTTGCTGAACTTTCTATCTATCGGTAGACAGGGGGAGTGGATCGCGATGGGTGAAGCGTCTGGCATTTCCTTGATTGCTGAGAGTGAACGGATTCAACCGCCGGAGTCGTATCGTCTCAAGTCGTACGTGCAAAGCTACGAGGACTACCAAACCCTGTACCAAAGGTCGATTGACGATCCCGCTGGCTTTTGGGCCGCCATTGCGGAGGAGTTGACCTGGGATGAGCGCGGCTCAACCGTGATCGAAGGAGACATGCCGAACTTCCGCTTCTTCCCTGGCAGCAGCATCAACGTCGCCGTGAACTGCGTCGACCGTCATGCAGAGAACCCGCTCATGAAGAACAAAGTCGCGCTGTTCTTTGAAGGCGAAAACGGCGAGCACAGGGCGGTAACATACCAGCAGTTGTCCGATGAAGTCCAGAAGTTTGCGAGTGTTTTGCGCTCCTTCGGGCTGCAAAAGGGCGATGTAGTAAGCGTCTACATGCAGAATCTAGTTGAGACCTACGTGGTCCTGCTCGCGTGTTTTCGCCTTGGTGTCGTCTACAACACGGTGTTTGCTGGCTTCTCCGCAGAGGCGCTGCGCGAGCGCATTGTCAGTTCGAACGCTAAGCTGGTCGTCTGCGCCAATGCCAGTTACCGTCGTGGTCGGGTTTTGCAGCTCAAGCAGACTGTCGACGAAGCGGTAGAGGGTGTCTCGAGCGTCGAGCAGGTGGTCGTCTTCAACCGCATTCCGTCTGCTGACACTCCGATGACAGCCGGTCGCGACTACGACTACGACGCCTTGATGGGCGCAGCCAAGCCGTCCTGCCCAGCCGCAAAACTTGACTGCAACGATCCAGGGCTGCTCATCTTCACAAGCGGCACAAGCGGGCGCCCGAAAGGGATTGTCCACGCCGGTGGCGGCTTTCTACTCGGGACGTACGCGTATACCAAGTACCAGCTCGACTTGCGGCCAGAAGACGTGTACTGGAACACAGCGGACATTGGTTGGCTGACGTCGCACATCTTCGTGCTCGTCGGTGGACTGGCGCTCGGGACGACGACCATTCTCTATGAAGGCGCGCTTGACTATCCACAGCCCGGGCGGCTGTACGAAGTCGTCGAACGCTACCGCGTCAACAAACTGTTTTCCGCACCGACGGCGTACCGGATGATGCTCAAGCACGGCGAAGAGGTTGCAAAGCGCTACGACCTATCGACACTCGAACTGTTGGTCTCGGTCGGCGAGCCGTTCAACCCGGAGGCTTGGCACTGGGTGCGGCGCGTGGTGGGCGGCGGCAAGGCGGTCATCAACAACACGTGGGGGCAGACGGAGACGGGCGGGACACCGCTCGCGTCGCTGCCTGGGGCCGTGCCGATGAAGCCAGGGTCGTGCGGTGTCCCTTTCTTCGGGCACAAGCTCGACGTAGTTGATCTCGACGGTCAACCCGTCGCAGACGGGACACCTGGCTACCTCATTGTCCGTAACGTGTTTCCGAGCCTGGCGCGGGACGTGTTTGGCGATCACGACCGCTACCTGAAGGCTTATTTCAGCCAGGTGCCTGGAGCGTACTTCACGGGCGACAGCGCGGTGCGCGACGCGGATGGTCAGTACTGGGTGCTCGGACGGGTGGACGACGTGATCAACGTGTCTGGCCACCGCATCAGCACGATGGAGATGGAGAGTTCGCTAATCCAGCACGAGGCGGTCGTGGAAGCCGCTGTAGTCGGTCAGCCTGACGAAGTGCGCGGGGCGGTGCCGGTCGCCTTTGTCACGCTGGAGAAAGGGTTGTCGCCGTCTGAGGAGCTCGAAACAGCGCTGAAGGCTCAGATCGTCCGCGACATCGGCACCTTCGCACGTCCCGACAAGG